>JAYKGU010000165.1:0-11319 GCA_035285585.1 Synechococcales cyanobacterium | reverse complement strand
TAATGCGATCAAAAGAGCCAGTTGCTCAAAGATATTGAGTTGATGGGTTTCTATAAAATGTGTTAGCGCCGTATCCGGAGTCAGCCAGCTATCAGGGGGAATGGGCAATGCTTGGTTTGGAGCAGTCGTATCTGCAAAATAGGATTCAAGACGCCACTGAATGACCTGTGATAAGTACTGGAGAGCTTTATCGAGGGCGGAAACTTCAACCATAAGTAGAACTGCATTGAAAAACGAAGGTTAGGAAGCCGGGACGCTCCCAGTTTTCTAACATGGATTTAATTGTGCCGACCCCCACAAAATGTAATTAATTGTGCTTAAGCACTTAGCAAGGTGTATACGGACTGTTGCCAATTCTCGAAGATATGTAAATTAGTTTAAAATTTTAAGACTAATAAAAAGTAGTAACAAAAGAATCTGCTTAACTACGTTGCATGGGGTCAGAGGCGATCTGGCCGCAGCATTCTTTAAGTTTATAAATTCGATTATAGCGGCTAGAGAGAGTTTGGCTTTTCTCCCAGGATTAGCAAACTGTCTATGGCCGACGGTTTGTGTGAGCAAATATCTCAGGGTAACTGTAAGCACATGATCTATGAAGCATTGAAGCTGATGCGAGATGCACTCCAGGCTTATATCGAGGAGGTAGAAACTCCTTCGAGCAGTGAAGATATTGTTGTACTGGGTAATATTGCCATGGCTGAGGAGTTGGGAGGCACTCATAGTAACATGCAGGGGCATATTGTTATGAGTCTTATTAATATGCAAGAAGAGGCAACGCTCAAGAATTCTCCTCACTATCGCATGGAGAATGGGCGTACAATTTATCAAAATCCGCCAATCAATCTAAACCTTTTTGTTTTATTCTCAGTGCTTCACAATGAGAAAAACTATGGTGAAGCATTGATTCGATTAAGCAGAATCGTTGAGTTTTTTCAATGGAAAAAGGAGTTTTCTTTCTCAACAACTCCAGGCTCTAACGGAAGTGTGAGCTTTAAAGACGTTCGGGTCTTGCCTGATCTCTATACTTTGACTTTTGATCAGCTTAATCATTTGTGGGGCGTATTAGGCGGCAAACAGGTTCCGTCTGTAATCTATCGGACCCGATTGGTCACTTTGGATGCCCAAAAACGGCAGGCAGAGGGCCAATCAGTTCAGGAGCGAGCTTATGAATAGTTGCTGCTGTTCCCAAGATATTATGTAACTATTTATGAAAGTTTTATCTGAAAAGGTTTTAACGCTGGAGCTTTGGCATGATTATTATTTAGGGCAACCTGATTCCCTGAGTACTCTGCCCAACGGCTACGATATTTCGGACGCCTTGGCACTGGTTCCGACAGTAAATTGTCAGAGGACCTTGAAGAACTTGCACTGGCTTTTTCGATCCCAACCTTCTGGAGGTGTTATTCTTGCAAACATCCCCGCAGGGACGACGGAGTCCCAGAACAGGCAGTTGCTGGTGCCTATTGATACCTTTACCCGGCTCACGTTTTGGTTAGTTGTGCGCGATCGCCACTTTGCCAACTATACAAATCTACCTTTTATCCCCCTCCTTAACCGGATCTACTATTTCTCAAATCTTTCTACAAACGCTGACAATCATTTATTTTTAACCCGTCCCCTTAAAGCCTATACAAAAGGTGAAGCCTATCCTCTGGAGCACTTAGTGGTCTATAAAAACAGTACCTTGGTGGCAATTCGTCCCCAGGCGTCCGCAGCAAAGACGCCCGAAATTGTCAGTGCAACTCCCAACCACAGCACCCGCCGAAAAAACTGGCTACGGCTTCCCAAGAGCCAGTACGTTTCAGCCCAAGATCAACAGGTTCGGCAGGGATGGTCTCATGCGGAAGAGGTTCCCGATGCCAACCCCGGCAGCACCCATCGTTTCACCTTAGTTGACGCAGCAGGGCAAACGACCTTTGTCACGGACATCCGTGTTCCAGAAAGCCATCTCTCTGGAACTACCTTCCCTGTCAGCCTCAATTTCTTTGGGCAGCACACTGGCCACTACCAGCTTCTCCTGGATGGAGAACCCCATTCAGAATTTGTCATTGTCGACCCTACTGAAGGACGGGATGCCTTTGCCCTGCTAGAGGTTGTGCTGTACCCGGCCTTACTGCCAGAAGCTTTTCAACCCCTAGCCATACCATCCCCCTCAAAACCAGCGCAAATCCAGCCGAAAACCTATGTCATTCGATTCAAAAACCGGACAACGCGCTGGCGCTACCACTATCCCATCGCTCGTCCCCATGGCTTCACCAATCATCTTCCTGCAAACTTTGAGCGAATTGACAACAAACGAACCGATGACATTACTTATGCCACCAACTACCCCATTGGGTTACGCAAGACCCCCGACCTGCTGAAAGACGGAAATGACAAGCTGCTACCGGCTCCTCAGGCTGGGGCGATCGCCCTTGAAACCGATTCAAACAAAACAGTCACCGCTATTTTCTCAGACATCTACCTGTAGTCTCTATTTAACTGGAATACCCTATGCCCAGCACGTACAAAACCCCAGGCGTTTATATTGAGGAAATCTCGAAGTTTCCCCCTTCCGTCGCTCAAGTTGAAACCGCCATCCCCGCCTTTATCGGCTACACCCAAAAAGCAAAGGTTAGGGGAGTGGACTTTCATGCGGAACCCAATAGCCCTCCTATACCGGTTCGCATCACGTCCATGCTGGAATATGAGCAGTTTTTTGGCTCTGGTGAAAGTGAAGCCGGGATTAAAGTGACGGTCACAGCAGCCGATGTCAATGCTGCCATTGAAAATCCTTCCCCCCACGTCATGTATTATTCCCTACAGGCCTACTTTGCCAATGGGGGAGGGCCTTGCTACATCGTTTCTGTCGGCGGTCTCACAGGCTCGATCGAACAGGACAAGCTGTTGAGTGGGCTGGATGCCATTAAAAAAGAAGACGAAGTTACACTGATTGTTTTTCCAGAGAGTTTGTCGTTATCCAGCATTAGCGATTTTGCGAGCCTCTACAGTGCAGCACTAACGCAGTGCAATGATTTGCAAGACCGCTTTGTAGTGATGGATGCGAAGCTTGACGACCCAACCAAGTCCCTTGAGATTCTGACGGGGGATTTTCGAAGTGCCATTGGCATCAACTACTTGAAGTACGGAGCTGCCTATGGGCCTCGCGTTAAGACCATCTTTGACTACATTTACAATGAAGCAGACGTGGATGTGACCGTACCCATATCAAATGCTAATCCGCCCAGTACAGAAACGGTCAAAATGAACGCGATTAACCCAGGGACGGAGGCAGGCAAAAGTTCTCCCTACGGTCAGTATTATCCGCTGGTAAAAAGCGCCATTGGCAATATCCCGGTTGTATTGCCTGCGGCTCCCCTGGTGGTGGGCGTCTATGCCGCTGTGGACTCCACCCGTGGGGTATTTAAGGCACCTGCCAACGTCAGCTTGAATTCGGTGATTGGCCCCACCATTAAGATCAGCAGTGAGGAGCAGGAAAACCTCAATCTGGATACTACGGGCAAAGCAATTAATGCGATTCGATCTTTCACCGGTAAAGGAACGCTGATTTGGGGCGCACGCACCCTGGCGGGCAACGATAACGAGTGGCGCTACATCCCAGTGCGGCGATTCTTCAACATGGCGGAGGAGTCGATTAAGAAAGCCACCGAGCAGTTTGTCTTTGAGCCAAACGATGCCAACACCTGGACGAAGGTGCAGGCCATGATTGAAAACTTCCTGACCCTCCAATGGCGGGCGGGGGCATTGGCGGGAGCTAAGCCGGAGCAGGCTTTCTACGTCAAGATTGGGCTGAATCAAACCATGACATCCCTGGACATTCTGGAAGGCCGCATGATCGTGGAGATCGGCATGGCGGTCGTCCGGCCAGCAGAGTTCATTATCCTCAAGTTCTCCCACAAGATGCAGGAAAGCTAAAAGGGGGGGCGATCGCCTCCCTACCACGGGTTGAACAACGCTCCCCGTATTCCCGTTTGTACTTAACTCAGTTAACCAACCACACGAACTATGGCTGAATATCCTTTACCCAAGTTTCACTTTCAGGTCGAATGGGGCGGCTCTCGCCTGGGCTTCACGGAAGTGAGCGGTTTGGACATCGAAACCGAGGTGATCGAATACCGGGAAGGCAATATGCCGGAGTACCATTCTTTGAAAATGCCCGGACGACAGAAGTATGGCAATATCACCATGAAGCGAGGCACTTTCAAGGGGGATAGTGATTTTGTCAAATGGTGGAACACCGTTGCCCTGAATACCATTGAGCGGCGGGATCTGACTATTAGCCTGCTCAATGAAAGCCACGAACCAGTGGTTGTGTGGAAGATCAAGGCGGCATGGCCCACCAAAGTCCAGTCCACTGACCTGAAGGGCGATGGTAACGAAGCGGCGATCGAAACCATAGAAATTGCCCATGAAGGGCTGAAGGTCGAGTACAAGTAGGGTTGAGCAATAGCCAGGGGAGCCATGCGCACTTATCCACCCGTCGGCTTCTTCTTTGAAGTCGTCTTTTTGGGCGAAAATCTGGACAAAGAGCTAGTTGAAACCCGGTTTCAAAGCGTAACAGGGCTGACGGTGGAGCTGCAAACCGAGTCCCTCAAGGAAGGCGGTGAAAACCGCTTTGAACACACCTTACCTGTGCGGGCTAAATATAGTCCACTGGTGCTCAAGCGGGGGGTGGTCAAAGACTCAAAGATGGTGAAGTGGTGTATGGATGCTATCCAAAATCTGGACATCCGACCGATGGATTTGCTGGTGAAGCTCCTGCATGTCAGGCGGGAGAATGACAAACTGCCTCCATCCGGCATTGAACCGTTGATGACCTGGAAGGTGATTCGCGCCTGGCCCCAAAAATGGTCAGTTTCGGAATTCGATGCGGAGAAAAACGTGCTGGCGATTGAGACCCTTGAGCTAACCTACAGCTATTTTGAGACTTTGGCGCGATGAAGTCGGGAAGGTGGGCAGTGCCCACCCTACCGGATTGGCTCACTTTGCGGAGTGTGCGCCCCCAGGAAAATAATTTCGTTTAACGACTGACATGATGGAGGTTTTAACCAATGCCGCTAGAAATTAGAGAGCTGGTGATCAAAGCCATTGCAGCAGGGGGGGAGTCCTCTTTGGTAGACCAATTGGGGGGCGATCGCCCCATCAGCGAAGCCGATCAGGCGGCAATTATCGCCGCTTGCATTGACCAGGTTCTCACCATTTTACAAACTAAATCAGAGCGCTAATGACCGAGCGCCCGTGATGCTCTAGCCACAGGTAACTGGGATGACAGGCGAACTCGCGAAGGTTAAGATCCTCGCTTTTAAGGATAAGAATTACAATCAGAAAGTTGGGGAATTTGAACTGCCCATTAACCCGGAGCAGTTCACCCAAACCTTCAAGTCGCAGTACGATCGCCAGCAGCCCGCTGGTTCCTCAGGCAACGACCCGGAATATAAGTACACCGTCCCTGAAACCATTTCCCTCAACTTCACGATTGACGGAACCGGCGTCATTCCCGCCAAGGGCAATGCGGGCACCTCTCAAGCGGATGTGGCGGGCCAGGTGGCGGAGCTTCTCAAGGTCGTTTATGTGATGAACAGTACCACCCATAAGCCCAATTTTTTGGAGCTACTATGGGGCGAAACGTCTTTTGGAGATCAAAACACCTTTAAGTGTATTTTAACCGATCTCACAATTGACTACACGCTGTTTGCGCCCAGCGGCAAACCGCTGCGGGCCAGGCTCAAGGCCAGCTTCACCAGCTATATCGATCCGCAGCGGCGCATCCGGGAGGAGGGGAAAGAGTCCCCCGACATTACCCACGTCCGCACGGTGAAGGCTGGAGAAACGTTACCCCTGATGACTCACCGCATCTATGGCGACCAGTCCTACTATTTGCAGGTGGCGAAAGTCAACGGGCTGGTGAACTTTCGTCGGCTCAGAACCAGCACCAATCTGCGCTTTCCGCCTATCGACAAAACTTCCCTCTAGACCGCTATTACTCTACCCCGTTCTCCACCCCCGCCCTATGACCAGTCGCATCATTCCTCGGAATTCCCTCTACGACATTGCCACCTTTACGCTCCTGTCAAACGGCAAGGACATCACCCATGACTATGCGGTGCTGTCCCTATCCGTGAATCGGGAGGTGAATCGGGTGCCCTCGGCCCGTCTGGTATTACAGGACGGCTCGGCGGCATCAGAGACGTTTGCGGCCAGCGAGGGGGATGACCTGATCCCTGGTAAGGAGCTGGAAATTGCCCTCGGCTACGACGGTAATGACCGAACGGTCTTTAAAGGGGTGATTATCAAGCACGGCTTGAAGGTTAGCCCCAACGGGGATTCGGTGCTGATTCTGGACTGTAAGGACGTTGCCGTGGGCTTAACCATCGGTCGCCACAGCCGCTACTTCAAAGATGTGAAGGATAGTGAGGCGATCGCCACCATTCTCAAAGACTACAGCAGGCTCACCCCAACGCTACAAACCACTCGCGTTAAGCACCGGGAAATTGTTCAGTATTACTCGACCGACTGGGATTTTATCCTATCGCGGGCTGAGATGAATGGGCAAATTGTCCTGGTCGAAGACGGCACCGTCAACGTCAGGGAACCAACCACTGGCGGTTCTCCCAGCGTGACCCTCACCTACGGTTCTAACATTCTGGAGCTGGAAACCGAAATGGATGCCCGCCATCAGTACAAGGCGGTCAATGCCCAGGCCTGGGATTATGATACCCAGGCATTGCTGAACGCCAGTGGGAAAGAGCCGAGTCTCAGCGATCACGGCAATCTCTCGGCTAAAAACCTGGCCAGGGTTACGGGAGTGGAAAAGGTGGATCTGCGCCACGGCGGACTGTTAAACACCAATGAACTCCAGGAGTGGGCCAATGCCCAAATGCTAAAGAGCCGGTTGGGGAAAATTCGCGGACGGATTAAAACCAAAGGCTATTCGGATACCAAGCCCGATAGTGTGATCAAACTGGCGGGGATGGGGAGCCGCTTCAACGGTCTGGCTTACGTGTCTGGCGTGCGCCACGAGCTAAACGGCGGCATCTGGCGCACCCACCTCCAGGTGGGCCTCGACCCCCAGTGGTTCTACAAAGAAGAAGGGGTGGTAGAACAGCCCGCATCGGGCTTGCTTCCTGGCGTCAGCGGTTTGCAGATTGGACTGGCGGTGAAGCTTGAGGAAGACCCGCTGAAGAGCGATCGCGTACTGGTCAAGTCTCCCATCGTTGATGATCAGACGAATGATGGCGTCTGGGCGCGGGTGGCCACCCTGGATGCAGGCAACAAGCGGGGATCGTTCTTTCGTCCAGAAATTGGGGATGAGGTGGTGCTGGGCTTTATCAACGACGACCCGCGCCATCCGGTGATCCTGGGGATGCTGAACAGCAGCAATCATCCAGCCGCCGTGGTTGCAAAGGATACCAATCATGAGAAGGGGTTTATTACCCGCTCAGGCATGAAAGTCTTCTTTGATGATGAGAAAAAGGTGATGACGCTGGAAACTCCGGCGGGCAACAAAGTAGTGCTATCCGATGAAGACAAAAGCATTGTTCTCACGGACCAGCACAGCAATACCGTGACGCTTAACAGCAGTGGCATTGAACTCAAAAGCTCTAAGGACATTGTGCTGGAGGCTACGGGCAAGGTGACAATCAAAGCCACTCAAGACGCTAGCTTAGAAGGTATGAACGTGAACGTCAAGGCCAACAGCCAGTTCAAAGCCCAGGGGAATGCGGGAGCTGAGGTTTCGACCAGTGCGATCGCCGTTCTCAAAGGCTCCCTGGTGCAAATCAATTAGCTGTAGCAAGAGAGGAAACATGCCGTGGGAAAGCCTGCTGCCCGACTGACTGATATGCACACCTGCCCCATGCAAACACCGGGGGTTCCGCCCATTCCCCATGTGGGTGGCCCGATTCTGGGGCCGGGGGTGCCAACGGTTTTGATTAAAGGCATGCCCGCTGCCGTGATGGGGGATAGCTGCACTTGCGTGGGGCCTCCCGACAGCATCATTCTGGGATCTACCACGGTGCTGATCGGAGGCAAACCTGCTGCCCGCCTGGGAGATACCACGGCCCATGGAGGCTCGATTGTGTTGGGGGAACCGACGGTGTTGATTGGAGGTTGAGGGGTTGCCGTGATTGACGACAAGTATGCTTATTTGGGCACGGGGTGGAGCTTTCCGCCGACTTTCAACAAAACCGCTCGCCAGGTGGAATTGGTGAGTGCGGAACAGGACATTTGCGAAAGCCTCAGCATCCTGCTGTCCACCAGCCTGGGGGAGCGGGTGATGCAGCCCACCTATGGATGCAATCTGTCGGATCTGATGTTTGAACCCCTCAGCCCTGAGATTACCAGCTACATCAAGGAACTGATCCGCACCGCCATTCTCTACCACGAACCCCGAATTCGCCTGAATGCCCTCTCCCTGGCGCTGGATGAGCAGTTGGAGGGGGTTGTCAACATCGGCGTTGAGTTTACGATCATCAGCACCAATTCCCGGTTCAGCTTTGTCTATCCTTTCTACCTCCAGGAAGGGGCGGGGCTATCATGAACAGCCGCGAGACCAGAAATCCACTGATTCGGGATGGGGTAGCCCAGCAACAGCGGCAGATGGCGGCCCTGGCGACGGATTACGTCCAGGTAGATGAGAAAGACCTGGCGGATTTTCTTGTCTTTGCCCACGATCTCAGCCAGCGCGTTGCCTACTACAACCTGGAAAACAAACAGGAGGGCAACTGGCACGTTTTCTTTGAACGCAGCACCCCTGTCCAGATTGCCTTGATTTGCAAAGCCCGCCCGCAGGTTCTCCAGGACATGTATGAGCGGGAACTCAGGCAGTTTCTGGCCCAGTGGGCGATCGCCCCTGCCGCTTCCCCTGGCTCTCCTTCCCAACGGCTGGAAAAACTTCAGGATTTGCTGGAGGTGTATGCCAAGGTTCTAGCCACCCTGCAAACCTGGTACTACGGGTTGGCCGATGGCACTCCCCTCAAATCCACGGTTCAGGCCAGCGGGAGAAGCAATCTGCCCATTCCCCTCAACCGACTTTACTGGCTAGAGCAAGGACTGAAATCATGCCTGGTTTCCAGGGGCGGGTGCGATCGCAGGCAAGCCCTTTATCAAGAAGTCGCTACTTTGTTTGATTTAGGAAATTTGCCCCTGCAGCAAGTAGAGGGCGTGGTGAGCGATCGCCTCTTGACCCTGGACCTGCGACAGCTCATCACCAACCGCATCCAGGCCCAGACCGAGCTGAACGGCATCTTTCAACCACTGTTCAAAACATATTCACAGATCATTCAACGGGCACCAGGGGCTTTGCACGAGAGCCTTTACGCCGATCAAAACCTTTCCCCCCATCTGGCGCTTTACGTCGCCTTTTGGGAGGTTTTGAAACCGGCCCGTGCTGATCTCAACCGCATGACTCAGCGGCACCTTGACTTTTTCTTTCGGCAGGTGCTGGGCCTGACGGAACAGCCCCCCCAACCGGACAAAGCCCACGTCATTCTGGAGCTAGCCCGGTTCCAGCAGACCCACAGGCTGGAGCAGCAAACCCGCCTGAGTGCCGGAGCCGACGCTACGGGGGTGGATTTGTTCTACACCCTGAACGATGAGATCGTGGTCAATACGGCCCAGGTGGCGGAACTGAAGGGGCTGTTTATCCACTCGCGGCAACAGCAAGGCTCATCCACAAATCCCTCACCTCCAGAAATCCTTGGAGTTCACGCCTCCCCGATGGCCAACTCCGCAGACGGTTGGGGAGGCGGCTTTCCCAAGGAGCAGGCGGTGCGGGCATGGCTCCCCTTTGGTGACGCCAGCCGACCCGCAGCGGCGTTGGGACTGGCGATCGCCTCCCCCGTTCTCCTTTTGCAGGAGGGCAAGCGTACGATTACTTTTCAAATTACCCTCAAGCTGCCGTCAGAACTGACGAGTGCCGTCTTGGACGCCCTGAACAAACCCCCACCTCCAGATGGTGCCTCCCTAACCGAGGACTACTTATGGAATGAGTGTCACGTTGATTTCAGTGGCGAAGCAGGTTGGATCAGCGGCGCTAACACCTTTTCCCTATCATCCTCAAACGATACGGCGAAATATATCCTCACGGTCGAGGTCAAGCTGTCCGAAGCTGCTGAGCCTGTGTTGCCCTATCATGGGGGGCTTCCTGGTGCTCCGTTGGGGAGCGATCGCCCCGTTGCCCGGCTAATATTGCGCCATCAGGAGAGTGATGCGGATACTGCTCAAACAGAAAAACTATCCGTTTATCACTACCTGCGGGAAGCGGAAGTGGAGGAGATTACCATTACCACAGAGGTCGAGGGCGTTCGGAACCTCCTGCTCCAAAACGATCTGGCGATTCTCGATGCGACCAAGCCTTTTCTACCCTTTGGTCCCCAGCCCAAAGTGGGCGCAAACTTCTACATCGGCAGCCAGGAAGTTTTTCAGAAGCACTTGACCCGGCTTGAGATACTTTACGATCTAGAAACCCCTCCCCCACTTGATGAAAATGAAATTCGGTGGGCAAAAATTTATGCTGCCTACGATGCTGCTTACACTATTAAAGACAATAAAGAGGACTTTGACTTTGATCCTGGCCATCTCGCGATTGCTGCTTTACGGGAACGTCAATGGTATCTAATGACACCAGAGATTGCAACTACCCTGTTTTCTAAGTCGAAGGAAACACCAGCAGACCCCACAGAAACGAGCAATTTTAGCTATCGCCTTGACCTGACAGAGCATCTAGGGAGTTTGCAGTTACAAAGCTTTGTTGATTCCAAACTCAGCACAGAGCCGCTGTTGCCCTGGACTTATCAGAGTCAGTATGGATTTGTGCGATCGCAGCTCACAGGCCGGGATTTTCTCCACGCCGACTATCCCACTGTGCTGGCCCGTCAGGTATTGGCCACCGCTACCCAGGAGATTATCGAAGTTTCAGATGAATTTCCTGATAGCAAAAAGCGAAGGGCAGTAATTGGAGCGTACTACAAAGCCAAGCCAGTCGAACCCCAAAAAACAGACAATACCAAAGAAAACAATGAAGTTGAAAGCAATGGGGAAGCTGGAAGCAATGGGGAGCCTAACAGCAATGGGGAAGCTGAAAATAATGGGGAGCCTAATGGAGATGCTGAAAGCAACAAAGAAGAAATCTTCAGAGCAAACCAATACTACGTCGGACTAAACGACGTGCCCATCCTCCCAGGGGAACCCTATACTCCCGTCATCAGATCCCTACAGCTTGACTACACGGCTGAAGCTGTCCTTCAGGACGACTATCAACTGTTTCATCTCTATCCTTTCGATGGATCTGTCGCCTTGCCGACGGCTCCATCCGTTCCA
>JAYKGU010000164.1:0-129724 GCA_035285585.1 Synechococcales cyanobacterium | reverse complement strand
CGCAACGGCCAGACCTTTGGCCCTTTCCCGGCAGAGCAACTGGTGCCCAATGGCCTCACCGCCGAAACCTATGTGTGGCGATCGGGAATGGCGGGCTGGCAGCGAGCCGCCGAGGTGTCTGAACTGTCTTACCTGCTCGCCTCACCCCCGCCTCCGCCCCCTGTAGGATAAGCAACGATGGCAACCTCTCCCAAAATTCAGCAGTTTCCCTGCTCGGCCTGCGGGGCCGCCCTGGAGTTCAACCCCAAGGTCAACCGCATGAAGTGCCCTTACTGTGGGCATGACGAGGCTGTTCCCCAGATTCAGGGACGGTTTGCGGAACATGACTACGACGAGCGGCAGATTCTGCAAGCTTCCAAAACCGCTCTCCTATCGCCTCAAATAGTGGAGGTAGATTGTCCGGGATGCCGTGCGGTAGTCACGTTTGAACCCCCCCAGGTGGCGGGCCAATGTCCCTTTTGCGGTAAAAACATTGTTACGCAGCCCCACTCGGCCCATCCCGGTTTGACCCCAGATGCGGTGATCCCTTTCAAAGTCGGGCGCAAGGAAACCCAATCGCTGATTCAGAAATGGATTAGCCAGCGATGGTTTGCCCCCAGCAGCCTCAAGCATCTGGCCCAGCATGAGCAACTACAGGGGGTCTATCTGCCGTTCTGGCTCTACAAAACTGACACAATGACCCAGTATCGGGGAGAGCGAGGCGATGCCTATTACGTCACGGTGACGCGAACGCGCACCAATAGCGAGGGCAAGCAGGAAACCTACCAGGCCCAGGAACGCCGCATTCGCTGGCGACCCGCCAGCGGCACCGTCCGGTGCTCCTTCAAGGATCTTCTGGTTACCGCCACCCAGGCGGTCAATGAGCAGCGTCTGGCGGAGCTGGAACCCTGGCAGTTGTCGTCTTTGGTGCCCTATCAAGCCAATTATCTGGCCGGTTTCAAAGCCCAGCGCTATCAAACCAATGTGATCCAGGGCTTTGATGGGGCCAAGGAGCAAATGGCTCCCCAAATCCACACGGCCATCTGTCGAGACATTGGCGGCGACGAGCAGCGGGTGCACTCCAGCCAAACCGATTATCTGGACACGAAATACAGCCATGTGTTGATGCCCGTTTGGCTGGGGGCCTATCGCTATAAAAGCAAGCAGTACCAGGTGATGGTGAATGCCCAGACGGGGGAGGTGTTGGGCGATCGCCCCTGGAGCATCTTCAAAATCAGCATGGCGGTTCTGGCCGGACTGGCCGTCATCGGCGGCATCCTTCTGGCCCGCAGTGGTGCCCTGGAAGGTATCTTCCAACCCGACCCCCCACCCAACCCTCCACCCACCCAGATCGAACCTCAACTACCCTCCATGTCTTTGCCTCCTGACTCCACTACCGATACCGCTTTCCAGCAAGCTATGGGCACCGCCACCCAGGCCGCATCTCTGACGCAAACGGCCCAAACTCCCCAGAACTGGCAGCAGGTTGCGGGACTCTGGATTCAGGCGATCGAACAGCTCAAACGGGTGCCCACTTTCAGTCCGAATTACAGCAAGGCTCAGCAAAAGATTCAGGAGTATCAGCGGAATCTTAACTATGCTCGAGAGCGGGCAAACCTTTGAGATGATTTCTTAAGAAATTGATAAATCAACATTAGGGAGCTTCAAGAAATCTCGACTATGCATAACAATCATGAACTTATCAAAGCATTCGCAGAGGAATGTAAGAAGAAGATTACCGAATTTGACGAGGCTAAGGTTCACTGTGGGCTGATCGGGCCTTCAGGAAGCGGAAAATCTTCATTAATAAATGCTATCGCAGGTGAAAAGATCGCAGAAGTCGGTGTCGTTGAAACAACTATGGACCCGCAAGACTTCACTCATAAGGGAATTATATTTACGGATCTGCCTGGTTGTGGAACAGTCAAATGGCCCCAAAATGATTATATTGAAAGACTTAAACTGTATACGTATGATTGTCTTATACTAATCACAGCAGAGCGATTTACCGACAACGATGTTTTCCTATTCAAGGAGCTTTCCTCACGCGGCAAGCCTTGTTTTGTTGTTCGGAATAAACTCGATCGTGCTATTGAAGACGGATCTTTGGACAACAATTATACAGAAGAAGAAACTAGACAGATTATTATCAAGAATATTAGAGAAAATTTGGGCTCATCCTGTCCTGACAAGATCTATCTGACTTCTGCCCGCCATCCTACAAAGTATGACCTCGATGAGCTTCTAAACGATATTACCGAAGCTTTAACAGGAATGAAGAGAGAAAGGTTTATTGCTGATATGGGAACTTATAGCAAAGAAGCTCTGAAAAAAAAGCGAAAGGTCGCTCAAGAGAGAATTCCACTACACGCAGGATTAGCAGCAGCTAATGGATTAAATCCTATCCCCGGAGTTGATATTTCAGTAGACATCGGCATCCTGCTTAACCTTAGCCGCCAAATTGCCCATATATATGGTCTTACACCAAGCCAATTTGAATACATCAAGCGGCTCGTAGGGCCAAAGACTATTCCTGGGTTAATTGCTAAAGTTGCGCAGTTTTCTACGAAATATTTAGCAAAAGAAGGATTAATCTTGCTGCTAAAGAGGATTGCTAGTCAAACAACAGCTAAACAAGCTTCCAAATGGATACCGTTTGTTGGACCTCTCATTGCAGCCGGAATAGGCTGGTCAGCAACATTTCTGCTCGGCGAGCAAATTATGGATGAAGCAGAAGCATTAGCGAGCGAAATCTTAGAAGAAGTTCTCTATGGTTCTACTTAAGGTGGTTTCTTAGGATGAAATTACTAGCCCACGGTGCGTTACGCTTCGCTAACGGCACCCTACAGGCGTTATGATCTTTCCTGGAAATCGCCTAACGGGGTACGACGCGCCCCACTTTCCCATTAATTTTGTCCCGCTTTAAGCGGGAACCCTCAACCAAAACCACCCCCGCTTCCGGTCTCTCCCTGACGCGGTAGGGGAATTTCCTGGGCGGCGGCCCACTGGTTGAGATCCTGGCGGTTAATGGCGGCGGCCATCAGATCCGGGAAGCGATCGGGGGTGCAGGCAAAGGCCGGGATGCCCAGGGACGCCATGAACTGGGTGTTGGCGTGGTCATAGCAGGGTGCGCCTTCATCGTTGAGGGCCAGCAAGGTGATCACCTGGATGCCCGCAGCAACGAGGGTGCTGACGCGCTTGCGCATCTCGTCCTGGTTGCCGCCTTCATAGAGATCGCTAATCAAGACCAGAATGGTGTCCTGTGGTTGCCGCACCAATCCCTGACAGTAGGCCAGGGCCTGGTTGATGTCGGTGCCGCCCCCCAGCTGCGTGCCAAACAGCACTTCGACCGGGTCTTCCAGCAAATCCGTCAGATCAACGACTGCCGTATCAAAAACCACCAGGCGAGTTTGCACCGCTGGCAGGGAGGCCAGCACGGCACTGAAAATTCCCGCATAGACTACGGAGGTAGCCATGGAGCCGCTCTGATCGACGCAGAGAATGATGTCTCGCAGGGCGGCGCGTTTGCGGCCAAAGCCGATGCGCGTTTCGGGGATGATCGTGCGGTAGTCGGGCTGGTAGTGTTTCAAATTGGCGCGGATGGTGCGGGGCCAGTCGATTTCATAGTGCCGGGGGCGACGGTTACGGGCGGCACGGTTGAGGCTACCCAGGACGGCCTGTCGCGTCGGGTTTTCGAGCTTGCGAACCAGTTCTTCCACAACCTGTCTGACCACGATGCGGGCCGTTTCCTTGGTGCGACCGGGCATCACATCGCTCAAAGACAGCAGGTTAGAGACCAGATGCACGTCTGGCTCCACCGCCGCCAGTAGCTCCGGTTCCAGCAGCATTTGCCGCAGGTGCAGCCGCTCCAGGGCATCCTGCTGCATCACCTTGACCACCGAGGTGGGGAAATAGGTGCGAATATCCCCCAGCCAGCGGGCGACTTTGGGCGAAGAAGCCCCCAATCCGCCCTGGCGATCGCCATCATAAAGGGCGCTCAAAGCCGCATCAATTGCCTGATCGGCAGCTCCTAGGCAAAGGCCATCATCACCCTGGCCATCGCCACCACCGGGGATACCAATGCCATCGGCAGCACCGCCCCCCAAAATCAGCCGCCAGCGGCGCAGTCGTTCCTGTGCAGGGGAGTTGGTCATGGTGAAATACCCAGTAGTTGAGCGATGAGGGGGAGGACTGTGTCTGCGCGATCGCCATCAAAGCCTCCCACATTTATTGAAACGGCGGGACGGGCCTCGCCCTGGCGCACCCGCTCCCCCATCTGCCGACGTTCGGGGGCTGCAAAGGTAGCAAAGGTGCGGCGCAGCAGGGGCAGGATGGCGGTAAACGTCTCGCCGGGTAGTTGGGTCACCCAGTCATCCAGTACCTGCCAGAGGGTCGGGTTGTGGAGCAGCAGCAGGCCGCTTCCCGACAGGAATCCCTCCATCCAGGCGGCGGCCTGGGTGGGTTCGCTGGCGGTAGAGAGGGCCAGCCCCAGCCGTCGCGCCGTATCTTCGGGCTGAAAAACCCCCGCCTCAAACAGCAGGCGGCAGCAGCGCCCCGCCACCAGCCCGTGGAGGTTTTGCTGGTCGGCCAGTTGCCCCAGCACCTGGTGCCACATCTCCAGGCTGTCGGGTTGCTGCAGCAGGGCGATCGCCCCATGCACCCGGATCACCTGCTGATACATCTGGGCCGCCGCGTCAT
The DNA here is from genome assembly GCA_035285585.1 of Synechococcales cyanobacterium. Classification (GTDB taxonomy): domain Bacteria; phylum Cyanobacteriota; class Cyanobacteriia; order CAKZMO01; family CAKZMO01; genus JAYKGU01. The sequence continues at coordinate 125,047 of JAYKGU010000164.1, read as the reverse complement.
CATCCAGGGAGGCGGCAGCGACGGGCAGGCCGATGCAGACGCGGGTAATCAATCCATTGACCACGTGACCAATGACCTGGGTTTCGAACTGGCGCACGGTGCCGTAGCGCATCACGTTGATCAAGGGCGGCAGGGCGTTCATCAGGTGGGCCATGTCGCTGGCCAGGGCCGCTTCCGACTCCAGACGGGCCATCAGGTGGGCGATCGCCTGCGGCAGACTGGCCAGCAGGGTTTGGTCGATGAGGTCCGTCAGATCGGGCAGGTTGGCCCGGTTGGCGCGATCGCAGGTCCAGGCAGTGGCTGCCGTTTCGATGGTATTGCCCCAAATGCTGACCTCAATTAAGCGCAGGGCAAATTCGGGCTGCCATTGGAGCCGCCAGGATTCGCGGAAGGTGCCTTTGGTGCTGCCCGTGGCCTGGGGCTGCCCCCAGGGAAGCTGGAGCAGGGTGAGCCGATGGAGCAGGTGCGATCGCTCCAGATCCGTTGGCTTGCGCAGATCCAGATTCAGGGCGGTTTCGGTGGCCGCTGGCTTCAGTCGCAGGCGTTTCTGCTGCTGCTGGAGGTCTTGCTGGAGCGGCAGCATGGGGGTTTCTTCGGGAATTTCGCCCAGCCGTTCGCCCACGATAAGCTGCTGATGAATGAGCCGCATCGGCAGGGCATCTCCAAAGCACAAAACCGTCTGGGTGGCTTCATTGAGTTCGGGAAGGCCGGGGAGGGGGCGATCGCGCAGTGCCGCCAAAGCTTCCGCCAGCCGGACGGCTTCAATCACGCTGGCAGCGGAGGCGTCCAGATCCTGCTGCCGCAGCAGGCGCGCCACCTGGGTCATCCAGCGAACCGCGCTGTCGGTGGGGCCGGAAAATGGCTGGAGTCGCTGATCTTCCTGGGTTGAGCCTGGATGGGGGCGATCGCCCTGTTCCCAGAGATGGTGGTACCAGCCGGGGGATTCGATGCCCGCCCCATAGCCGCTGCTAAAGGTGAGGCGTCCGTAAGTCCAGGGCACCCAGGTGGCCTTCACCTTCAGCTTGGGCAGTCCCTTCAGCAGCGCTGCATCCACTTTGGCGGGAGGCCGGTCCACCAGGGCGGCGGTGTGCCAGGCCCCACATACTACGGCAATACGCTGAAAGCCCTGCTTTTCGGCCTCCCGGATGGTCTTTCGCATGTAGGCTTCCCGCTGCGGTTCCAACGGGTCTCGGCGGGCCAGGGAGCCGACCTCTACCCGCAATACCGCCATCGCCTCCAGAATGGCGGCAAACACCTCGGTGCTGTCCTGCCGCTGCTCCACCAGATGCTCCCACCAGCGTTCGCTGTCGCTGTATCCGGCGGCCTGGGCCAGCAGACTCAGGGGATCGTGGTAAACGTCCGGAAGCATCGGCTGGTCAAAAATTTCGGCTTGCTCCGTTGATGGCTCTAAAGCCTCTGGGGGTTCTAATTCCGTCTGTGCTTCTGGGAGGTCTGGGGCGTCCGGCTCTTGATCCTCCGGCTTTTCGCCATTGCTTTGCGCCAGGGCGAACCGATGGGTTTGGGGCAAATCTATCAACCGCACGGGAATCTGGTGGCGCAGTCCATAGTGGATGGCCTGCCATTCCGGGGAGAACACCGCAAACGGGTAGTAGACGGCCTGGTGGGGACAGTCGGGGGCGTAAATCAGCAGGGCGACGGGGGGACGCATCTGGTCGTGGATCAGCAGCGGCAAAACGGCCTCCGCATCGGGTGGCCCTTCCACCAGGACGATGTCGGGCTGGAGCTGGGCTAGCGCCTGACGGAGACTGCGGGCCGATCCGGGGCCATGGTGGCGAATGCCAAAGACATGTACTGGCATGACATCCGCTCCTAGAGCAGGGCGCGGCTGGCGCGATACAGGTCTTTCCAGCCATCGCGCTCTTTGACGACGGTTTCCAGATACTCCTTCCAGACCACCTGATCCTGAACCGGGTCTTTGACGACGGCTCCCAGCAGACCCGCCATCAGGTCGCTGGCGGTGAGCGACCCGTCCCCAAAGTGGGCCGCTAGGGACATGCCGCTGCTCACTACAGAAATTGCTTCGGCGGGGCTGAGGGTGCCCGTGGGGGATTTAAGCTTGGTTTTGCCGTCCAGGGTGACCCCGTCGCGCAGTTCGCGAAAGATGGTAACCACGCGCCGAATCTCCTCCAGGGCCGGGGCTTCCGCTGGCAATTCCAGTGCCCGTCCCAGGCTGGTTACCCGCCGCTGCACGATGCTCACCTCTTCTTCCAGGGTGGTGGGCACCGGCAGAATCACAGTGTTAAACCGCCGCTTCAGGGCGCTGGAGAGTTCATTGACGCCGCGATCGCGATTATTGGCCGTGGCAATCACATTAAAGCCCTTGGTGGCCTGCACCTCCGTATTCAGCTCAGGAATGGGCAGCGTCTTTTCAGACAGCACGGTGATCAGCGTGTCCTGCACATCCGAGGGCATGCGGGTTAGCTCCTCAACCCGCGCAATCTGGCCCGCCGACATGGCCCGCATCAAGGGACTGGCCACCAGCGCCTCCAGGGATGGCCCCTCCGCCAGCAGCCGCGCATAGTTCCAGCCATAGCGAATGGCCTCTTCGCTGGTGCCCGCCGTGCCCTGGATCAGCAGCGTCGAGTCTCCCGCGATGGCGGCGGCCAGATGCTCCGACACCCAGGATTTGGCCGTGCCGGGAACGCCATACAGCAGCAGGGCGCGATCGGTGGCCAGGGTGGCGATCGCCACTTCCATCAAACGGCGATCGCCGATGTATTTGGGAGAGACTTCGAACCCGTTGTCCAGGGTGCCACCCAGCAGGTAAATAGCCACGGCCCAGGGGGAAAGCTGCCAGTTGGGCGGTCGCTGACGCGTGTCGGCGGCGGCCAGTTCCGCTAGTTCCTGGGCAAACTGCTGCTCGGCGTGCTGGCGCAGCAGGGCCGATGGGGAGGTGGGGGTAGGGGTGGACGGCGAAGTAGAATCTTTGGCTTTTGTCTGGGTCATGGTGGTTGCTTCAGGGTAATTCGAACGCTTGCGCCATCTCCTGGCGGAAGTACAGCAGGGATAGGAAGTCGCCGACGCTGGTGAGCCACACCGAATCCGCCGGGAGCTGCGACTGCAGGTGCAGGGCTTCGGGCAAAAGGCTGACTGGTAGGCAGCGGGCAAATTCCCTGAGGTGGGTGCGCATCTCCCAGACTCTGGTGCTGGTGTCGGTGGGATGGGCAAAGTATTCCCCCAGTTGCGCCAAAACTGTCTGGGCCAGGTCACCGCTCCACTCCCCAGAACTGCAGCCCAGGAGCTGGAGGATCAGGGGCTGACGGATGGAGCCGGGGTGCGATCGCACCAGGCTCAGTAAAAAATCGTGTTGCGGTGCAGACGGCAGGCTCGTTAACAGGGTTGCGAGCTGGTGGGGAGCCAGCACCGGTTCGTGACCAGATAGACGATAACCGATGACGCTATCTAACAGCGCCAGAATCCAGGGGCAATTTGGGCTTTCCCCAGGCAAGCCAACGCTCTGTCGTTGCGCCGCCAGTGCCCACCCCTGACATAGAAGAACCTGCCACTCGTGGGCCAGGGCCAGGTTGACGATCTCGGCGGCGGTCAGCCCCCAGGTCTCGCACCAGAAGGCCAGAGGCGTTGCTCCCAGCATCTGAAAGAGCCACCCGGCTTTTTCCCCCAACTGTAAGGGAAACTGACCGGGGGGCTTGGGTTCAATGCCGAGCTGGATCAGGTCAGGGGTGAGGGCATCGGGCAACTGCACGGTTAATGGAACGGCAGCGCCCGGTGAATAGGTCACGTAGGGCCGGATGGCTTCCCCCATTTGCTGACAAAGGCGCGAGTCGGGTAGACGGGCCAGCAAATCGCAGGCCACCCGCCGCACTTCCTGACTGCGGCGATCGCCCAGGGCCATCTCCAGAAATGGCTCATCCGCCAGACTCAGGTTTGTCTGAAAGGTTTGCAGAAATCTGGCGCGATCGCCCGCCGCTTCCTGTTTCCAGGTAGTTTGCAGCAAGTCTCTGGCCCGATTGGGGTCGCGGGAGCGCAGCTCCTGGAGAAATATTTGTCGGGCGGCGGGGGTGCCCGTTTCCCACTCCGACTCTGTGGTGGGGGCGATGGCGTAGCGCCAGTCGGGATTTTGGGCTGCCAGCCACCGGCCCCGCTCCCCCAAAACGGGCAAAATGGCCGCCCGCAGGTCTCGCTGTTGCCGCCCTTTGTCTAATAAAACGGGGAGCAGCATTTCCGGGGCGCGTTGTTGGGCGATCGCCGCCAGTGCCAACCAGTCTGGCAACAGTTGCGAGTATTTTCCCTGCAGCGTTTGCTCAAAGCAGCGGGCTGCGCGGGGGCTGCAGTGGGGTAAATCATCGGTGGGGCAGGGGTTGGCCGGGGGCACCGCGCGCGTTTCGGGCTGCCAGCCAACGTGCTGATGTAAAGCGATCGCCGCCGCCGCCGCCAGGAGCACCCCTTCATCCGGCTGCCCGCAGAGCTGGGAGAGCAGGTTTCCCAGAGGCCCAGGGGGCGTCGGAAGCTGAAACGGCTGGCGTTCGGTCCCGACCACGGCAGCGGCGGCGATCGCCTGCCAGGGCGCATCACTTGCTGAAGTCATAGTAGGCCTCCTCCGCCCAAACGCTCAGCGGCAAAAAGAAAGTTCCGTCCCATTCACCAAAAATTACCAGCGGCAGGCCGCCACTGAGGGCTAAAAGCTGCCATTGCTGGAGCGCTTCCAGGCGGGGGGAGAGGGGCAGCACCGTACCCTGCTGATCCTGAAGCATCCAGCCGGTCTCTTCGGGCAAGGGAACCACCGCCTGCAGCAGCAGGGGAAACCGCTCCATCCAGGGGCAGCGAGCCAGGGCCTGGCTGTAGGTGGCGATCGCCTCTGTGATAGAACTCACCCCCGGTGGAGCTTTTGTCAGCACTACGGCATCCTGTGAAGTTGTCAGCAGCGCCCGCAGGGGGTAAGCACTGGGATAAAAAGTCAGCGCTGCCTCCAGGCCCGTTCCCGACAGCAGGCTGGACTCAAACGGCTGTTGGCCGTGGGCAAAGTCTAGCAGCAGGGCAAACCGGCCACCGCTGATGCCATAGAGCCAGGTGCGGCGTGCTCTCAGCCGATCTTCCTCTTCGATGCGCTGACCAACAACCAGCCAGAGATCCGATTGGGTATCTCCCGTTGACCGCACGTCTTCCTGATTCAGCGACCAGCCGATCTGGGTGCGCAGATCGGCCTGCACCGCTGCTGGCAGGGTTTCCAGCCGCTCAAACCCCTCTGTGAGCAGGTACAGTTGCCCCAGGTGTGCAAGCACGCGATCGCTCCAGCCCGCCCCTGACGAAACTACCCCTGCCAGTTCCCGCAGTCGTCGCGCCAGACCGGGAGCCTGGGCGTCTACCATACGGGCGGCGATCGCATCCCAGGCCCGGTAGGACTCTTGCGGTAGGGTCACCAGCCCCTGCCGTACCCGATCGGTCAACCACAGGCGCAGCTCTTCCATGCCTACCGTCACCTTGCGCTGCCGTGCGGCTGCCCGCTTTTCCTGGGCGACAGGATCGGCGGACTGCGACTGGCGTTTCGCTTGCTTTTCAGCCTGCTTTTCGGCCCGCTGCGATCGGCTGGCCAACCATTCGGCCACCCAATCCGGCGGCTCAGCCTCACTCAGTTCCCCTGGCTGCTCCGCCAGCAGCAGAAACAGCCCCAGGCTGTGTTTACAGGGAAACTTGCGGCTGGGGCAGCTACAGCGAAACGCTGGCTCCGTCAGGTCAATCTGGGTGCGGTAGGGAGTTTTGCCGCTCCCCTGGCACTCGCCCCAAACGACGGCTTGCTGGCGGCCCAGGGAAACCCATTTCTGCCGGATTGCCAGACCCCGCCCGCTTTTGGCAGACGCCGCATCGGGGGCAAGGGCCAAAACTTGCTCAGTTGTCCATTGGGCAGGCATCAAACCTCCAGGCCACCTTATGCAGCGTTCATTGCCCCATTTTGCTCTACTCCCTGGCCCAATGTCCAGTATAAATATACTACTGAATTCTCGACTGACTGACAAAATTCTTGAAAGCTTGATTCTGCCGTAGGATGGGTTAGCGTCAGCGTAACCCATCGCAACTGTTACCGGTGTTGGGTTTCGCGTTGCTCAACACCAACCTACATCGGATCTTTTGTCAGTCAATCAGCCAAACGACCACCGGTTCTACATCTCTTGATTTCTTGAAAGTTATATGGTTATATAATATTCGACGGTGGTAAAGTTGCCTACCGCCGTTTCTTGACACCATTCTCGGCCTAAAGGTAAGGGGATTCGTCGCCACGCCACCTCCGAAGGATGGTCGCTGAATGGGGCCGAAACCATACCACAGATTGCCTCCGGGAAGTCTGATGCCTGCTCCATGTCCGTTTTCCGTCTCCGAGTGCCCCCCGGCGACGGACAATCCAATAGTAAGTGCGGTCAAAATGTCATCATTACCACTTCTCAAGATTGGACAACACGTTGCCCGTTATCCCATTATTCAGGGGGGCATGGGCATTCGCATCTCCGGTGCAAACCTGGCTGCAGCCGTTGCTAACGCTGGAGGCATCGGCATTATTTCAGCGGTGGGGCTAGGGTTTCGCTCCCCCTACTTTGATGCAGAAAAAAAGAAAGGCAATCTTTTCGCTGCCAATCGGCTGGCCCTCATTGATGAGCTGCAGCTTGCCCGTGCGTTAAGCCCTGACGGGGTGATGGGTATCAACTGTATGATGGCAGCCCGCGATCACGAAACTTTGATCCGCACCGCTGTCGAGTATGGAGCCAATCTAATTATTGGCGGCGCAGGGTTACCGTTAAATTTGCCAGAGTACACGCAATCTAACCCAAATGTGGCTCTGGTACCCATTGTTTCTACGGTGCGTGCGGCCAGGCTAATTTGCCGTAGTTGGCAGCGCCACTACCACCGCCTACCCGATGCATTTGTGGTCGAAACGCCCAATGCTGCGGGCGGTCATCTGGGAGCCAGGTCAGAAGAGTTAGGCAATCCAGCGCTGGATTTGGCAAGGGTGATTCCCGAGTTAATCAACTACCTGCGAGACGAGCTAGGGGCGATGATTCCGGTGATTGCGGCTGGAGGGATTTGGGATCGCCAGGATATTGACCAGATGCTAGCACTGGGAGCGAGTGGCGTTCAAATGGGCACCCGCTTCATTACCACCCACGAATGTGATGCCGACATTCGGTACAAAAAATTTCATCTACATGCCAGCCCCGATGATGTTGTGGTGCTTCCCAGTCCAGTCGGTTTACCAGGCCGAGCGCTCCGCAATGCGTTCGCGGAACAGGTGCTGCATCAACCAGAGACATTGGATAAACGCTGCATTGCCAACTGTTTGCGAGTGTGTCGCTGTCGAGATGCCAGGGAAGAATTTTGCATCCTTCAAGCCCTCGACCGGGCGGCGTCTGGAGATGTGGAGAATGGCTTAATTTTTGCAGGCAGTCATGCCGGTCGAGCAACTGAGATCGTGTCTGTAGCTGACCTGATGGCTGAACTTGTTGCTGATTCCTGAAATCCAGCAGGATGCTCATCAGAGACTAGCGACCCGAAAGATCCTGTGCCATCCTGAAGAGAAATCTACCAAGATTCGTCGCAGTGCTCCGCCCATAGCCGAAGGCTTGGGGGGTGGTGAAGCGACGCACGACCGGAGGGAGTAAATTGGCCGAACCTAAGAAATGAATATCTGCTTCTTAGGCTATAATGGTTTGATGCTAAACATGACGTGGGAATTCAAGTTAGAGCCAACCGCTGAGCAGGTTTCGGAGATTGAGAACATTCTGGACGTGTGCCGCAATGTCTGGAACTTTGCCCTGCGGGAACGCAAGGACTGGCTAGATTCTCGCAAGTCTCCAGTGAATGCGTGTTCAATTCGGCAAGAGTTTATCTTGCCAGCAGATGCGCCATTCCCCAGCTATGCGCGTCAGTGCAAGTCGCTGACTGCGGCAAAGACTGAATTCACCCGGTTAAAGACCGTCAATGCTCAGGTGCTTCAACAGGTAATCCGAAACCTGGAAGCAGCTTGGGAGTCGTGGCGGTTGAAGCGTTCAGGATTCCCCCGGTTCAAGAAACCGAACCGGATGCGTAGCTTCGTCTTTCCCCAGATGCTCAAAAATTGCGTGTCTGCCGAGGGCATCAAGTTGCCTCAATTGGGGTTGGTCAAGGTGCGCTGGTCGCGGGAAATACCTGAAATATTCCAGGCGAAACAAGCCCGGATTGTGCGTAAAGCATCCGGGTACTTCGTCATGCTTAGCCTTCAGGCCGATGTTGATATCCCCGCTGTGGCTCCTCATGGGCACCCAGTCGGGATTGATGTCGGACTGGAATACTTTCTCTCAACTTCTGATGGAGAACAGGTCAAGCGTCCCCGCTTTTTCAACGAACTACACCGCAAGCTGAAATTGCTGCAACGCAGATTGAAGAATAAGCAGAAGGGGTCTGCTAACTGGCTAAAACTCCAGAAGAAGATTGCGAGAGTTTATCAACGCATTGCCGATACCCGCAAAGACTGGCATTTCAAATTAGCTCATCATCTCTGTGATGGCGCTGGGATGGTGTTTGTGGAAGATTTGGACTTCCGCATCATGGCCAAAGGGATGTTGGGCAAGCATACCCTTGATGCTGGATTGGGCCAATTTGTGAACCAGGTTCTGCCGTGGGTGTGCTGGAAGCGGGATGTGCATTACGGCAAGGTTGATGCACGGGGCACTTCTCAAGAGTGTCCAGATTGTGGGGCGGAGGCGCGTAAAGACCTCTCAACCCGCATTCACCACTGCCACAACTGCGGGTCAATTAAGCCCCGTGATGTGGCTAGTGGGCAAGTCATATCTGCCCGTGGGCAACGGGTGGTTGAAAATGCCTGTGGAGGGGATGCGGCGGGGACTGGGGTCACTCAGTCTAGCTGGCACCTGTTGAAGCAGGAAATCTTTGGGGCGACCCAGGGAATCTCCCTGCACACCCGTTAGGGTTGCTGGGAGAGGATGTCAAGTTAATCTGTCCTGGGGCGGATGCATTCCAGGCTGTATTACATGGGAGGGAAACGCGATGGATTTGCTGAAGCAGGGTGTCAACCGACCAAAACGCTTGTTATCTCTGGATGGTGGCGGTATTCGCGGCATTATTGCGGCGGAAGTGCTAATTCGCATGGAAGATCTGTTGCGGGCGCACAATCCCAACTGGACCTGTCTGGCCGACTATTTTGATTTCATTGGCGGCACCAGCACCGGGTCGATTCTTGCGGCAGCCTTGGCCAAAGGCATGTCGGCTCGCCAGGTGCGGGACTTTTATATTGAGAGCGGTTCCAGTATTTTTCGCAAGCGCTGGAATATGGTTCAGCGATTCTGGTCTACCTACAGTCCGCAAGCCCTCGAAGCCAAGCTCCAGGAAGAATTCCAGGACACAGAGCTGGGTTCTGAGAAGCTGAAAACGCTGCTGCTGATTGTGGCCAAAAACGCCACTACTGGAGAAACCTGGTTTTTTGTCAACAACCCCAAGGGCCGGTACTACAAAAACGACAAGGCGCTCAAACTGCGGGACTTGATTCGGGCCAGCTCAGCCGCACCGACGTTTTTTCCGCCCCATCCAATTTTGACCGTCAGCGGCAAGTATGAGTTCATTGACGGCGGCATGAGTATGTTCAACAATCCATCCTTTCAACTTTTTCTGGAAGCTACCAAGCCAGAATATAACGTGGGTTGGGAAACGGGAGCTGACAAGGTACTGCTCATCTCGGTTGGTACTGGATCGGGGAATCCAGCGGTCGAACCAGTGGGACGGGTGGGCCGGTTTAACATGGTGGACTGGGCACGATATGCCGCCTCCACCCTGATGGATGACGCCAACCTCCAGCAAAACGCCATCATTAATCTGATCAGCTATCAGCCCAGATCGCAAACCGATGAGAAGGATGCGGTTGAAAGCCTGGTCAATCCCATGCGCCACGTGGAGCTAACCGCTACGAACCAGTTGCTCACCTACCATCGCTACACCGTTGCCCTGACCCCGAAACGCCTGCAGTCCCTCAGATTAGGGAACACGACCCTGGGGGACATTGACGCTAACGCTGTTAGCCGCATGGACAATGTCGAGGAGATCGCCAATTTTAGACGCATTGGGCAGGCGATCGCCCACGAACAGGTGGATGCGGCTGACTTCGCCGGGTTTCTGCATCCCTGAAAACAGCCAGCCCAGGGGACAATATGGTTGTATCCTGCAAGAAGGATCGAAAACGATCAAACTGGAGCCAGAGAAATGAATCAGTTGCCCCCCCACCATGAACTGATTACCGCATCGATTCCCCAGGGGTGGGCAGCCCGCATTGATGCCCTTTGCGCAGGGCTGGGGCAAACCCGCGCAGAATGGCTCTATGACCGCATCGCGGAAGCCCTCTATTCAGCGGCTGGGGAGAAGGAGGCGATCGCCTCCCTCACGGCCCGTTTGACAGCCCTGGAAGCAAAAGTAGATCGCCTCCACTTGCCCGTTCCCCTGATGGATACGTCCCAGGGAAGGGGGGCGGCTCATCGAGCGGCGTCTACGCCCATCAAACCGCTGACAGATGTAGAGGAGGACGAATTCGACGAGCCTGATGAAATTTTATGGTCGTTTGCCGCATCGTCGTCAACGTCAGCCGCAGAGCCAGCCAGCAGGCCGAATAAGCCATCGCTAACGGATGAGATTGAGGATGAGCCTGACGAAGTTCTGGATAGATTTCTCGACGAATACGCCTAATAAAGGTTTTGGGTATTAACTTAAGGCGGGAAAGCGGGACACTGAGTGTCTCAATTTCCCGCTAATTTTGTCCCGACTTAAGCGAAAACCCAGCGACTTCCGCCCATAGTTGTTTATTCTTAATATCCCTAATTGTGGAAAATTATCCTTATCTGCCGAATCAAAATGTTTACGAATAAATTTCTTCCCCGCAGACTGCTACCGTGATTGCTGCGGCCATAGGCCCAGATTTCAAGCTCCCAGGCGCACCGAACGTACTGCATTCCCGCTTCTTGCTTTGTACAGGGGTAGCTCAAAAAACAATCTAAAAAAAGAAAATAAAAAGCGAGATTATTACAGTGCCAGATTGGGCGATCGCCCCCCAGGTTTTCACAAGAAAGTCACATTCTATCTTTAGATTGTAGACGTGGGCAGCTAAACGCGACCGTCTGCTACGTCTACCAAGTTTCAGCGAGGTTTTTCTACCACCTGTTCAATTTGTCGACGCGGTTCCTAACACTAAATTTAGGGGTTTTCGAAAGAATTTAGCCTCATTGATTTACCGTTAGGGAGGTGCGACTTCCACTTAATTTGCCCTATTTTTACGCCAACTTTATAGACATCTAGCCACCTTATGTCTGATGATAACTTCAGTCGGTAATGCGAAGTTTCCCAAAGCACTAGGAGTCAGCCGACGTCGTTTTTTTTCTATAGCTAAGTGCTGCTAGACGATCTATGTCCCTGTCAAAATAGCGTTTCCTTTGGTGAGATTATGAGCTTAAGTTTTACTCAAAGTACAGATCGGCCCAAGCCTGAGGATGTGAGCGTTCAGGTTGTTGTTAACTTAATGCACCATGCCATCGCCCAGGTGGAACGAGGGCACTTTAATGACGCCTCAGCCCTTGTGGCAGCGGTTGGCGAGTGGCTAGATGCTGTCTCCCACCGGGAGGGCGGCCAGAGCCTGAAATTACGCTAAGGCAAACGTTGGGCGATCGCCATTTGCCAGATACCCCTGGGCGATCGCTTTAATTTTTGGCAAATCATAAAATTAGCGAGACAGTGGGGTGCGCCGCGCCCGACTGTCTCGACTTAAGTTGATATCCTTTTTTATTTGATCTAGGTGCTTGAGCACAATTAACTGCAACTTGTGGGTGTATGTGCTCCCGGCGGGGATGCACGCACCCAAGCAAATAATTTTGTTTAACTACTTATTAATAAATAGGTTGGCACAATTAAATTCATGTTAGAAAACCGGGGCGATCGCGATTTCGCAATCTTTCCCTAATCCCTAATATCATTACCATCCCCAAATACCGTTTAAGCATCCTGAAAACCTGCTGAGCAGATGTATTAAAAAGTCGGCAAAAGTCGGCTTTTTTTGCTTTCTTACTTTGAAATTGGGTATCAAGCTGAGGTGAGACGGCGGAGCGCTAATTATCTCGCTATATCTCACTGTTCTGTCAGTTTTGTCCCGCTTTAAGCCGGAACCTTAAGGCCAACAGCCTGATTGACTGACAAAATTCTTGAAACCCTTATTCTGCTGTAGGTTGGGTAGAGCGCTAGCGAAACCCAACATAACCCTCGCTGGTGTTGGGTTTCGCTTCGCTCAACGCCAACCTACATTTGAAACTTTTGTCAGTCAATCAGGCCAACAGCCCTGGCCAGGGCAAATCTAAAGCGAAAATTAAGTTGTAGCGAATTTTACAGCTTGCGGGTTCTCCAGCCTCTAATGATTAGTCAAATTGAGACCCATTGCGAAGAAGTAGGCAGTCGAGTCCTGTGCAGCTTAACGAATACGACCCAGAGCACTTTTACGATGAGCTATTTGAGGCACCCGGTCAGCCCCGGCCAGAGGCAGCGCTGTTAATCGAGCGGCTGAGTTCGCTTTCGGTAGAAGATTTACAGCAGCGTAAGCAGGCGGCGCAGAATGCCCTCTATCGGGTGGGGGTCACGTTTAACGTGTACAGCGACAACCAGGGGACCGAGCGCATTCTGCCCTTCGATATCGTGCCTCGCATTGTGTCTACCCACGAATGGAGATGGCTGGAGCAGGGGCTGAAGCAGCGAATTCATGCTCTCAACCTGTTTTTGAATGACATTTACGGCCCACAAAAAATCCTCCAGGACAGGGTGATTCCGGCAGAGCTGATTTTTTCGGCGTCAGGGTTTCACAAGCCCTGCCTGGAGCTGGTGCCGCCCCAGCAGATCTGGTGCCACATCACCGGCACCGACCTGGTGCGCGATCGCGACGGCCAGTGGTACGTCCTGGAAGACAATCTCCGCTGCCCATCGGGGGTGTCCTACGTGCTGGAAAACCGCCGCGTGATGAAGAGCACCTTTCCCCAGCTCTTTAACTCCATGAGCATTCAGGCGGTAGACGATTACGCCAGCCAGCTGCTGGAGACGCTGCTGAACCTGACTCCCCCTACCCTGCCCGACCCCACCGTGGTGGTGCTCACCCCCGGCATCTACAATTCGGCCTACTTCGAGCACTCTTTCCTGGCGCAGCAGATGGGGGTTGAGCTGGTGGAAGGCCGGGATCTGGTGGTGGCGGACGGCTATCTGAAGATGCGCACCACCAAGGGGCTGGAACGGGTGGACGTGGTGTATCGCCGCATTGACGACGACTTTATTGATCCCCAGGCGTTTCGCCCCGACTCGCTGCTGGGGGTGCCGGGGTTGATGGAAGTGTATCGGGCCGGACGAGTGGCGATCGCCAACGCCCTGGGCACCGGGGTGGCCGACGACAAGGTAATCTACGCCTACGTGCCCGCCATGATCCGCTACTACCTGGGGGAAGACCAGATCATTCCCAACGTGCCCACCTACCTCTGCTGGGAGCCAGAGCAGCAGTCGCACGTCCTCGCCAATTTAGACAAGCTGGTGGTGAAGTCGGCTAACGAGTCGGGGGGCTACGGCATGCTGGTGGGCACCCAGGCCACCCAGGCAGAGCGGGAACTCTTTGCCGAGCGCATCCGGGCCACCCCCCGCAACTACATCGCCCAGCCCACCCTTAGCCTGTCGCGGGTGCCCACGCTGATTGGCGATCGCTTCGAGGGCTGCCACGTCGATCTGCGCCCCTACATTCTCTACGGCGAAGAGATTTACGTGAACCCCGGTGGCCTCACCCGCGTCGCCCTGAAGCGGGGATCGCTGGTGGTCAATTCCTCCCAGGGCGGCGGCAGCAAAGATACCTGGGTGGTGGCCTAAATCCAGCCCCCCTCCAGATAGTTCAGACATTTAGGCATTTTTTAAAACATGACGATGGCGATCGCCAAAGGAGAAACCCATGCTGAGTCGGGTGGCCGATTCAATTTACTGGCTCAACCGCTACGTGGAGCGGGCGGAAAACGTGGCCCGCTTTATCGACGTCAACCTTAACCTGCTGCTGGATCTGCCCATCGGCACCGAGCAGCAGTGGCGGCCCCTGGTGGTGACCACCGGGGATTTAGCCCTGTTCACCGAGCGCTATGGGGAAGCCTCCGCTGAAAACGTCATCCAGTTCCTCACCTTTGATACGGACTACCCCAATTCCATCCTCTCCTGCGTGCGGGCGGCGCGGGAAAACGCCCGCTCCGTGCGGGAAATTATTTCCTCGGAAATGTGGGAGCAGATTAACGCCTTCTACATCATGGTGAAGGAGGCTTCGTGGGATAGCAGTCTGGCCCAACTGTCCAGCTTTTTTGCGGAAGTGAAAATGGCCAGCCACCTGTTCGCTGGGGTGACCAGCGCCACCATGTCCCACAACGAGGGCTGGCACTTTGGCCGCATTGGTCGCCTGCTGGAGCGGGCGGACAAAACCACCCGTATTCTGGACGTGAAGTACTTTATTCTGCTGCCGTCGGTTAAGTATGTGGGCACCACCCTGGACGAATTGCAGTGGATCGCCCTGCTCAAGTCCGCCAGTGCCTACGAGATGTATCGCAAGTGCCAGCACCGCATCCTGCCCGCCGAGGTGGCCAGGTTTCTGATTCTGGACCGGGAATTTCCCCGCTCCATTCATTTCTGCGTGCTCCAGGCCGAGCAGTCCCTCTATGAAATTACCGGCAGCAAATTTGGCCGCTGGTCGAGTGCCGCTGATCGCTCCCTGAGCCGCCTGCGCTCCGAGCTGGAATACCTCACAATTGAGGAAATTATGCAGAGCGGTCTGCACGAATTCCTAGATAGTATCCAAAAGCGGCTCAATCTGGTGGGCACAGCCGTTTGCGAAACCTTCTTTGATCTCCAGCCTGTGTCCTGACGCCATGCGCTATCAAATCCGCCACGCCCTCTCCTACCAGTACGATCGCCCGGTGGGCCTGGATACCCACATCCTCCGCCTGCGCCCCCGCTGCGACAGCACCCAGTCCCTGCACGCCTTCTCTCTAGAGGTGAAGCCAGGGGCGATCGCCCAGAGCAAAACCGTGGAGCTAGACGGCAGTTCGGCCCTCCACCTGCGGTTTGACGACTCAGAGACCCCAAACTTTACGGTGGAAGCCCTATCCGAAGTGAAAACCCACCGCGTCAACCCGTTCGACTTTCTGCTGAAAGAATGGGCGGCACAGCTACCCATCGACTACCCCACCACCCTCTACACCCAACTTTCCCCCTACCTCTCCCGCCACTGCCTCACCCTGACCCCAGCGACCGACCCGGTGGTGACAGAGCTGGCCCAGGAAATCCTCCACGCCACCGAAGGCAACACCGTGGGGTTTCTTTCGGAACTCAACCAGCGCATCTACAACACCTGCCGCCACGTCATTCGAGAGACGGGTGCCCCCCTGCCCCCCGCCCTCACCTGGGGCAAGCAGATGGGGTCCTGCCGGGATTTTACCGTTCTGTTCATGGAAGCCTGCCGGGCCGTGGGGCTGGCGGCCCGCTTCGTGAGCGGCTACCACGAGGGCGATTCCTCCGTGACGCAGCAGCACCTCCATGCCTGGGCCGAAGTCTACCTGCCGGGGGCGGGCTGGCGGGGCTATGACCCTACCCTGGGGCTGGCGGTGGGCGATCGCCACATTGGCCTCACGGCCAGTTTCTTCCCCAACCAGACCAGCCCCGTCAGCGGCCTGCTGAAACCGGGATTCGCCGCCAGTTCCACCCTGAGCTATCGGCTGTCGGTTAACAAGTTGTGAGTTTTGAGATACTGGAAACCGGTACCGATATAAACTTTAGACGAGTTGAAAATGAGCCAAGACCTGTTGCGATCGCTGGTGTGGATGGACTACCGGCTGGCGGTATTGTTCACTGTGCTTCTGCCGCTGATTTTGCTGATTTGGGCCTTTGTGCGGCGGGCCGATGCCCTGCAGCGCCTGCTGACCATTTACTGGCGGGTGTCCAGCCTGCTGGCGATCACCGTTTATCTGATGATTGGTAACTTTCCCTTCAGCTTCCTGACGTCTGTGATGGCGCGGGTGCTAATTCCCATCAGTCTGTGGTTCTGGGTAGACATCAACGACGAAATTGACGACCAGACCCGCACGCCGCTGAAGCTCGCTTTTACCTCCTGGCGCTGGGCGGTGAGCGTGTACTGTGGGCTGGGGGCGATCGCCACCCTGCCGTTCCTCTCCTGCGCCTTCTCGCAAGAAACCTTTGGGTTGCCCTACTGCCAGGTCTGGCGTCAGGCTCCACTGCTGTTCAAGGAGTACTTTCACGCCAACCTGACACGGGGATTTCTGGGAGTACTGGGGATCCTGGCGCTGGTGTTTTACCTGCTGTGCCTGGGGTACTTTGTGCTGGTGAAGCTGGGTAAACAGGGGCGATCGGCCATGGAGCACTAGGTCATGGCATCCCCGTCTTTTGGCATTCGGCTGGAGCAGTACACCCTGCGCCGCCCCGATGAGGTGTTGCTTGTAAACGTCCAGGTTGGAGACGAGCCGGATCAAATCGCCGTTTTTCGGGGGTTCTCCAGCTCCCTGATGCGGCCCACCGCCTATGACCCGGATGTGCCCGTGCTGCCCGAGACGGCGGCGGTGCAGTCCATCGATCGCCTGCGGGGGCCGTTTGACCCCAGCAATCCCCAGGTGATTCAGGCGGGACTATCCGTCGAGGAAATGCAATCTCTCTTCCAGGAGGTTGGCGTTTGAATCCGGGTATGGGGTAGGGTAGGGCGTAACTTAATAGCATGGAGGCTCCACACCTTTGCCAATCTGTTGGTAAAGCTTCAGACTTCTTCATGAAGGTGGTATTCTCCATGTGAGTGTGATGTGTGGAGTGATTCGAGCATGGTTCTACTACCAATATCTTTTCAGGGGGCACGACGGTTGGGGGATGCGACCGCTACCCGCTCCCTTGACCCCGTTGATTTGCTGCCGCTGGATCTCTGGGGCACCCTGACGCTGCCCCCTAACAAGCTTTTTGGCACCGATGGCATTCGCGGCAAAGCCGGTCAGCTACTCACCGCGCCCCTGGCCGCCCAAATTGGGTTCTGGGCCGGGCAGGTGTGGCAGCGTCACGGCGCGTCCCCTGGGAGGCCGGTGATCATCGGCCAGGATTCCCGCAACTCCAGCGATATGCTGGCGATCGCCCTCACCGCTGGCCTCACCGCCGCTGGCCTGGAGGTCTGGAACCTGGGGCTGTGCCCCACCCCCGCCGTGGCCTATCTAACCCATAGTACGGCAGCCATTGGCGGCATCATGATCTCCGCCAGCCACAACCCGCCGGAGGACAACGGCATTAAATTCTTTGGAGCCGATGGCACCAAGCTGGGGGCAGACCAGCAGGCCCAGATTGAGGTAGGGCTGCGATCGCCCGTCACCCATGCTTTAGCACCCGCCTGGCATCGCTACATCGCCCGCCCGGACTTGCTCAACGATTACCTGGCTTCCCTCCGCCGCTCAGTGGGTCTGCGGGCCAATCTAGCGGGCATGAAAGTAGTGCTGGATCTGGCCTGGGGGGCGGCGGTGGCCCTGGCTCCGGTGGCCTTTGAGCGGATGGGGGCGACGGTGCTGTGCCTGCATGACCGACCGGATGGCGATCGTATCAATGTCAACTGCGGCTCCACCCATCTGGCTCCCCTTCAGGCTGCCGTGCTCAACCACAATGCCGACCTGGGCTTTGCCTTCGACGGTGATGCCGATCGGGTGATTGCGGTGGATGGTCAAGGCCGGGTGGTGGACGGCGACTACATTCTTTACCTCTGGGGCCAGTCCCTGCGGCAGGCGGGCAAGCTCCCCGGCAACGCCATCGTTACTACGGTGATGGCCAACCTGGGGTTTGAGCGGGCCTGGGAAGCGGCGGGCGGCGTATTCGTGCGCACCCCCGTAGGCGACCAGCACGTCCACGCCGAGATGGTGCGCCGGGGAGCCATGCTGGGGGGCGAACAGTCGGGCCACGTCCTCTGTCCCCACTACGGCATTTCGGGGGACGGTACCCTGACGGCCCTGCACCTGGCGATGCTGGTGCGCCGCTCGGGCGGTTCCCTGGCGAATTTAGTAGATCAGAGCTTCCAGACCTATCCCCAGGTGCTGAAGAACGTGCGGGTGGAAGACCCCCAGCGGCGCTCCACCTGGCAGGATTCGGAGGAACTCCAGCGGGCGATCGCCCACGCCGAATCTGAGATGGGCGATCGCGGTCGCGTTCTGGTGAGAGCTTCGGGCACTGAACCCGTGATTCGCGTCATGGTAGAAGCCGCTAGCCTGGACCTGGTGGAGCACTGGACGGATTACCTGGTCACTGCCGTACAGCGCTACGCCGCCTAATCGTAGGTTGGGTTGAACAGCGTGAAACCCAACACCTGCTTAAATTGATGGGCTATGCCTGTTGGGTTTCGCTTCGCTCAACGCCAACCTACCGTCTATCAGCGCCTGCCGGACCCGACCCAGCAGTTCCGCCCAATCCCCCGGTCGGGCCTGACGGAAAAGGCGTGCGGTCGGGTACCAGGGGCTATCGGGCCGAGCGCCCAGCCAGCGCCAGTCGCAGGGCTGGGAAAGGAGAATCCACACGGGTTTGCCCAGCGCCCCCGCCAGGTGGGCCACCGCCGTATCGACGGTAATCACCAGGTCGAGCTGGGCGATCGCCGCTGCCGTGTCAGCAAAGTCCTGGAGGCGATCGCCCAGGTCAATCACCGGCCACTGGTGGTCGCAGTAGTCCGCCAGGTCGCGGGTGCGATCGCCCTTTTGCAGGCTGTAGAAAATGATTCCGGGCGATCGCAGCAGTCGCCAGATGTACATGAATGGGCACGAGCGATGGGCGTCATTTTTATGGGTGGGGCTGCCTGCCCATACCAAACCGACCTTTAGAGGGGGAGACGTTGCCACGGTAAGCGGCCCGGACGGTTCAGGGAGGGGAAGGTCTGCGGCGGGGGGTGAGAGATAGGGAATCGGGGCAGGAACCGTCGCCAGGGTGGTGCCCAGAATGTGGGGCAGGCTCATCAGCGGCGCATGGACATCAAAGGGCGGCAGTGGCTCATCCGGGGAGACGACCTGCGCCACCCCCGGCACGGTGCTTAGCAGCCGCCTTAAGGGAGGCCGACATTCGACAATTACCCTGCCGCCCCGCTGCGCTACCAAAGGCACGTACCGACTGAATTGAATGGCATCGCCAAAGCCCTGCTCAGTGTGCAGCAGAATCGTGGCTCCCTGGAGGTCAGCGCCATCCCACTGAGGCTGGGGACAGCATCGGGGTGCCCTGAAATTGGCCACCCGCCAGCGCCACTCGTAGGCCGCAAACCCCGCCGCCAGGTCGCCTTTAAACAGAAGAACGTAGCCCAGATTGTAGTGAGCACTGGCGTGATCGGGGACGAGGGTGAGGGTGTGGCGGTAGCAGGCGATCGCCTCATCCACACGTCCCGCATCTTTAAGCGCGCTGGCGAGGTTGTTCCAGGCGCTGGCGTAGTCGGGCTGTCGCTCCAGGGCCTGGCGGTAGTGGTGCATGGCGGCATCAAGCTGCCCCTCATCCCGCAGGGCATTGGCCAGGTTGTAGTGGGCGTCGGCGGTGGGCCGCTGTTGGAGGAGAAAATGGTAATGGGCGATCGCCTCTGGATGCCGCCCCAGTTGCCGCAGGGCCACCCCCAGGTTGTTGCGCACTTTGCCCTGCTGCGGATCATGGGCCAACACGGTATGGTACTGGGCGATCGCCCGCTGAAACTGTTTTTGGTGGAGGTAGGCGTTTCCCAGGTTTGTCTGGAGGTCGAGGCGTTCGGCTGGGTCGGTGGTGGCGGCGAGGGCCTGTTCGTAGAGGGTGGCGGCTTCGGAGTAGCGCTTTTGGCGGTAGGCGGATTGGGCGAGGGTGAGCGTTGATGGGTTGATGGGTTGATGGGTTGATGCGTTGATGGGTTGATGGGTGCGTTGGTGGGTGGGTGCGTTGGTGGGTGGGTGTGTTGGTGGGTGGGTGGGTGGGTGGGGAGATGGGTGAGGGTGGGTGAGGGTGCTGAGCACTTGGTCGAAAAGGGTGTTCCAGTCGCCGGGGGTGGGTTGGCGGAAGAGGCGGGCGGTGGGATACCAGGGGCTTTCGGGGCGATCGCTCAGCCAGCGCCAGTCGGGGGTGGCTCCCAGCAAAATCCAGACGGGTTTACCCAAGGCTCCTGCCAGATGGGCCACGGAGGTATCGACGGTGATCACCAGATCCAGTTGGGCAATGGCGGCGGCGGTGTCGGCAAAGTCCTGGAGGTCGGGGGCGAGGTTGTGGATGCGGGGAGCGCGATCGCCCAGTTCCGCCAAATCCTCTTCCCGCTCGCCTTTTTGCAGGCTGTAGAGCTGGATGTCCGGTAGCTCCAGAAGTCGGGTGAAGTATTGGAGCGTGGTGGAACGGTGGCGATCGCCCCGATGTCCACTACTTCCCGCCCAGACGATGCCAATCTTTCTGAATTTTGGATTTTGGATTTTGGATTTTGGATTTTGACTCCTGAATTCTGACTCTTGAATTTGGATTTTGGATTTTAGATTTTGGACTTTGGATTCTGCCTCCTGGCTCCTGAATTCTGACTCTTGAATTTGGATTTTGGATTTTAGATTTTGGATTTCGGATTCTGACTCCTGACTCCTGAATTCTGACTCCTGACCCCTCAGTTCTAACTGCTCGGCAAGCCTCAAGTAAGGAACCTGGCTGGGCAAATTGGCCAGGGTGATGCCCAGGAGGTGGGGGAGGCTCATCAGGGGGGCGTGAACCTGGAAGTCGGGGAGGGGTTGGCCCGCCGGAATGAGGTGGTCAATGCCGGTCATGGACTGAAACAGCCGCAGGAGGGGGGTGGGGCATTCCAGGAGGACGGTGCCGCCCTTGGCCTTGACCAGGGGGGCGAAGCGGATGAACTGGAGGGTGTCGCCCAGGCCCTGTTCGGGGTGGAGCAGGATGGTCTGGCCGGTCAGGTCGGAGCCGTCCCACTGGGGTTGGGAGAAGGTGCGCGGCGGTTTGAAGTTGGGGCCGACCACGCGCCAGCGCCACTCGTAGTCGCGCCAGCCGTCCTGGAAATTGCCCCGCATCAGGTGGGAGAGGCCCCGGTTCAGGTGGGCGTCGGCGTGATCGGGTTCGAGGGCCAGGGCCTGGCTGTAGGCGGCGATCGCCCCAACATAGTCCCCCTGGTCGTGGAGGGCCAGCCCCAGGTTGTTGTAGGCCATGGCGAACGGGGGGCGGAGGGCGATCGCCTTGCGGTAAGCCACGATTGCCTCAGCCAGCCGATCTTGGTTGCGCCACAGGTTGCCCAGGTTGTAGTAGGCGTCGGCGTAGGTGGGCTTCAGGTCGAGCGCTCGACGAAAAGCGGCGATCGCCTCCTCCCCAGATCCCTGCTCCTGGAGCGCTGCCCCCAGGTTGCTCCAGATGTGGGCGGCCTGGGGGGCAGACCGGAGAGCCAACTGGTAGCAGGCCACTGCCTGGGGAAACTGCCTTAGCCCCTGGAGGGCGTTGCCCAAATTGTTCAACACGGCGCTGTCCTGGGGGCGGTGGTGCAGCAGGTGCTGGTAGTGGGCGATCGCCCCGCCATAGTCTCCCAATTCCCGCAGCAGGTTGCCCAGGTTCTGGCGCACCTCCAGATCATCGGGGGCAAGCTGGAGGGCCTGCTGAAAATGCTGGCGAGCCGTATCGAGCTGCCCCTGCTGCCAGCAGGCATTGCCCAGGTTGTTCAAAATAGCCACCGATTGAGGATCCAGGGCGATCGCCCGTCCGTAGACCTGAATCGCCTCCGCCAGCCGCCCCTGGGCTTTGAGCATGACGCCTAAATTGCTGAGGGCATCGACGTGATCGGGCTGATGGGTCAGTAAGGTGCGGTAGCAATGTTCCGCTTCCTGGAACTGCTTTTGCCGATAGAGGCACAACCCCAGCAGAAGCCAGGCCGCTGACTGGGAAACGTCGGCCTGGACCAATTCCTGGCAAAGCTGGGCGGCGATCGCAAAGCGATTGGCCTGGTAGTGCTGACGGGCGATCGCGAGCTGTTCAGATCCCATCTCCATAAGGCTAATTTTCCAGTGCGATAGTCGGGTGCGATAGTCGGGTGCAACCTTCGGGCGCAATCATCGAGCGTAATCATCGGGCGCAATGATGATTTGCCGCTAGTGTGCCCGTTAACACACTTTCCCCATCACTGTCATCGATTTTTATCCTGGAAAAAAATCGGCGGATCAACCTCCCCCCTGTCTATGCCGATCCCCGACCTGCGGCTATGGTGGCCTTGACCGAATTACGCGTCATGATGCGGTCGAATTTGCCGGATTCGCTCTCGGACAATGCGCCGCATCGCCTCAAAATCCTCCTGGGTTTGCGGTAGTGGATACTGAACTCGCTGGGGATGGGCGGCTTTCTGGCGATCGACAAATATGTAAAACGCCTCATCGTCTTGCCGATGGCTTAGAACATAGGCCCTGAGTTCCCGTAAATCCATCGCTTGAAAATCAGGTTTTGTCATAGAAATTCCCAAAGTCCATTGGGCTGAATCTCAATCTCAATTTCGTCCCCGGCCAACATGAACAGATTCCCAGTGCGTTCGTCCAGCCTTACAAGGTATATGGGAACAAACATTCCGGTGATCTCTTGAGCGAGTTGGGTGCAGATAACTGCCTGCTCAATTGTTGTCAACGAAACTGCCTCCAGGATATCGCTACTCTAGATTATTCATGAAGTGGGGTGGGCCTGATTGACTGACAAAAGATCCGATGTAGGTTGGTGTTGAGCAACGCGAAACCCAACACCGGTAACGGTTGCGATGGGTTACGCTGACGCTAACCCATCCTACTGGTACGACACAGCTAAAGTAGTGCAATAGATTTTTGGCACAATTTAGGCGATTCGGGCATCTCGAATTTCTCTAATGCCTCATTTTAGCTGTGTCGTACCACTACGGCAGAATCAGGCTTTCAAGAGTTTTGTCAGTCAACCAGGGGGTGGGCAGTGGCCACCGTTGACTCGCTGAACCACGCTGAACCACAAAAAGGTTGTGGTCGGCAGTGATCACCCTACGGTTTTCTGAAAGGCGATCGCTCCCCTTTTAAGCAATAAATATCTCGTTTGAGTCGGGAAGATTCTCGATCAAAGCAAGAAGTGTCTTGTTCAAAGTGAGGGTGTTCTCGTTTGGAGGGCGATCGCTCTCTTTTAAAGCAGCAATTTTCTGGTTTAAAGCGAGATAATTCTCGACTAAAGCAACAAATTTCTTGTTTAAGGCAAGATGGGTTGGGTTTGAGGGGCGATCGCTCCCCATTAAAGCAGCAAATTTCTTGTTTAAGGAAAACGGTCCCGTTTTTGCGGATCGGTTATCTTTGGTTCTGTAGAGCAAAATCAGGGAATCTCTCCCACGGCGGTAAGGGCGATGCATTCGGCCAGAACGTTTTGCCCCTCATCCACGGCGGTAAGGGCGATGCATTCGGCCAGAACCTTTTGCCCCTCTCCCACGGTTGTAAGGGCGATGCATTCGGCCAGAACGTTTTGCCCCTCATCCACGGCGGTAAGGGCGATGCATTCGGCCAGAACCTTTTGCATCTGACGACAACGTCCCTACCGAATGCATCGCCCCTACGGGATGCTGGTCACCCCTCCAAAATCCCCAATCCAAAATCCCCAATCCAAAATCCCATGCCCCCCTCCCTCCTCACCCGCTATGCCCAAGGAGAACGCGATTTCAGCGGCGCAAACCTGCGCGGTGGCAACTTCAAGGGACAAAAC
Source organism: Synechococcales cyanobacterium (assembly GCA_035285585.1). Lineage (GTDB taxonomy): Bacteria > Cyanobacteriota > Cyanobacteriia > CAKZMO01 > CAKZMO01 > JAYKGU01. The sequence goes on along the minus strand of JAYKGU010000164.1, from coordinate 101,314 downwards.
CTGAGCGGAGCCAACCTGAGCGGGGCGGATATTCGCGGGGCGAACTTTGCCGGGGCGACGCTGACGGGGGTGAACTTTAGCGGCGCGAAGGCGGGGCTGCAAAGGCGATGGGTCATTATCCAATTCATCCTTTCGGTACTGCTGTCAATATTGTTGAATGCTGTTGCAGCACTCCTCAACGTCTTTTTTGTGGCCATTCTAGTGAGCTACTTCTTCAGCGCTGAAGTTACGGATGTTGCTGGATATACTCCGGGAATCGTGGTGACCGTCTTTTTGATAATTGCAATTCTGGCTACACCCATTGCAATTGCTCGGCAAGGCTTTACAACTCGCGCAATTAGTACTATAGTTCTTATTGTCGCAGTCGCAGGCGCAGGCGCAGTCGCAGTCGCATTAGCAGTCGCAGTCGCAGTCGCATTCGCAGGCGCAGTCGCAGGCGCAGTCGCAGGCGCAGTCGCAGTCGCAGTCGCATTCGCAGGCGCAGTCGCAGGCGCAGTCGCATTAGCAGTCGCAGTCGCAGGCGCAGTCGCAGGCGCAGTCGCAGGCGCAGTCGCAGTCGCAGTCGCAGTCGCAGTCGCAGTCGCAGGCGCAGTCGCAGGCGCAGTCGCAGTCGCAGGCGCAGGCGCAGTCGCAGGCGCAGTCGCATTCGCAGTCGCATTCGCAGTCGCATTCGCATTCGCAGTCTTGTCCTTTGCTTTGGGCATCTATTCCGCGAGACGAGCGCTCAGGGGCGATCCTAAATTCTTTGTGATCCGCAGCTTTGGCTTAGCCTTTGGTGCCCTGGGCGGCACCTCCTTCTACAAAGCCGATCTCACTGACGCCAACTTCAGCCACGCTCAGCTCAAAAGCACCAACTTCCGCGCCGCCACCCTCACCCGCACCTGCTTCAAAGACGCCCTCAAGCTCGATCGCGCTCGCCCCGGCGACACCATCCTTGCCGACCTCAACGTGCTGAAGCTCCTGACCACCCTCAACGGCTACCGGCAGTCCTACATCGACGCCGACCTGCGGGGGGCCAACCTCAGCGGTGCCAACCTGGAGGGGGCCAACTTCAAATGGGCCGACCTCAGTGGCGCGACTCTCCAGGCCGCCAACCTCAAAGCTGCCAACCTCACAGAAACCCTCTGCATCGACGCTGACTTCACCCACGCCTACCTGACGGGAGCCTGCTTGCAGGGTTGGAACATTGATCACACTACCGTCCTGGATCACGTGGACTGCCAGTTCGTCTTTCTGCTGGAGCAGGCCAACGCCCGCGGCAGTCGCGAACGCCGTCCCCACGACCCGGAGAAAGTGTTTCAGCCGGGGGACTTTGCCAGGCTGTATCGCAAAATCATGACCACGGTGCAGCTTTTACTACGGGATGGGGTGAATGCAGACGCCTTTCGGGCCGCCTTTGAGCGGTTGATGGACGATAATCCGGCGATTTCCCCCGACTCGATTCGCTCCATTGAAAAAGTGGGCAACGACGTGCAAGTGACCCTGGACGTGCCGGAGGATGCAGACAAAGGGCAAATTGAGCGCACCTGGGATGAGGTTTACACCGCCAGGCTGGAGGCGGCCAAAGCGGCGGCGCTGCTGGAGGCGGAGCGGCGTCATGCCGATGATCTCAAGGCGATTACTTTGACCACCGTGAGCAATTTGGGCAGCGTGTTGTCGAATCTGACGATTACCAATGCCAATACGAATACTGTCGATAGCCAGTCCCATAGCCAGTCCGACAGTCTGGCAAAAAGCGCATCAGAAAGTCTTTCAACTAGCCATTCGGAGAGCAAAGCCATGACCAACAGTTCCGACTCCAGCCGCAATATCAAAATTGGCAACGTGGGCGGCGACTTCACCGCCAGCGGTGCTGCCCTCAACCTGGGAGACATCAGCGGCACCGTCACCAACGCCCTCAACCAGATTCCTCCGACCGCAGCGGGTAACGACCTCAAAGCCTACCTCACGGAACTGCTGGAGGCCATCCAAACCGACCCCAACCTGCCCGCCGAAGAAAAGCCCGATGCCGAAGAAGCGGTGGGGGCGATCGCCACTGCCGCCCAGTCCGACGAACCCGAAGCCCGCCAATCCGTCCTCGCCAGGGCCAGCCGCACCCTCAACCGCATGGCCAAGACCCTGCCGGACGCGACGAAATTTGTGCAGGCGGTGAACCGGCTGCTGCCGCTGATTGCCGGGTTGCTTGGCCTTTAATCAAATAGCACAAACTTAGGGCTAGTGGACAGTGTCTCCGCCGACTACGGCTGACCCTAATTCATCACTTCTTCGTGGCGGCAAAATGGAAGTTTTTTTTCCGAGAAAACCCATATTTACCGCACATAAAACCGAGATTTCTTCAAAGAAGTTAATAAAGCTACGAACAAACCGCTGACAGCCCTTCATCAAGCGTCAACAATTGGAGCTAAGAACCGACAGCACCCAGTAGCACCTAGTAACACGACCATGAAGGATCGACTGGATCTCAGAATCACGTTGATGATGCGGTTCCAAATCAGTGACCAGACCGCCGAGCAGCTCAGCCAGAAGTGGCTGGCCACCCATCCCGGACGTACCTGGAGTGACCTGCGATCGCTGATTCTGCAGGATCAAGTCACTTATTGGAATGGGGAACTGATTGATACCAGCGCTACCCTCAACTCTTTTCAGGAACCATCAACTGAGATCAAGTACCGAGGCAGGGCCTATCCCCTCAGCGGTGGGGATTTCCCGCAGCCACCCTTGCCGCCCAAGTACGTCAGAAGGTACCGGGGCAAAGCCTACTGATGCCTTGGGTCTTAATTCTTTTTCCAGATAACGCCTTAAGCTTTACCAGCTACATACACAACCGCAATTTCCTCTAAAAAAACAATAAAGTTGCCGCCAGGTCGCCCCCACTGGCTCTCTCAATAGGAACAATTGAAAGTGTCAGTAGTTGTGGCAAAGGTTATGACAGAACAACTGGATCTTCGGCTTACGTTAATGTGGCGGTTTCAACTACCGGATCGGGTCGCTCAGCAACTCAGTCAACAGTGGCTCACAACCCATCCTAACCAAACCTGGAACAATCTGCGCGCCTTGATTTTGCAAAATCAAGTAACCTACGAGGGCGGGGAACTGGTGGACACCGGCTCTGCCCGCAAGCCGCTTCAGGCATCCTCAACCCAGCCCCGGTATCGGGGAGCGGTTTATGCCCCTGGTAGCAATGAGCCAGTTCCCCAGCCACCACAGACCAAGTACGAAAGACGGTATCGGGGCAAAGCCTACTAGGGAGATTTTGTAACTACTCAGGCTTGACCGGGAGCCTGAACTGCCCTCATCCCCTTCTCCTTGGGGCTACTACGTACACACATCTTGACCCTCACCCCCTCAATCCCCCTCTCCCAAAAATGGGCGAGGGGGAGGTAAGACAAGGCTTTCTGGCTCCCCTTCCCCCGCTCTGGTAGATGGGGTTGGGGTTTGCGGGAAAAGCCCGAACAGCAAGGGGTTCAGGACTTATGTGTACTTAGGCGATTTCCAGGAAAGACCATACCGCCTGTAGGTTGCCGTATAGCCCAAGGGCATGGCTATCGCTAAAGCGAAGCGTAACGCACCGTGGACTGGTAGTTTCATCCTAAGAAATCACCTCAGTAGCCCATCAAAGGAGAAAAGGAGTCTGAACGGACTCGTTTCAAAGCCCCTTTCCACCCGAAGCAGGAAAGGGGCTATCTCGAGGGGCGTTACTGGCAGTAGGTGCGGCTCGCTAGGGTTGGGTCGAGGATAAACGGATTCTCGTTGCCCTGCTGTGACTGGGCGATCGCATGACTGCGGGCCACCTCCAGGGCATCGGCTGGATCTTGAGCATGCCAGCGGCAGAGGACGGCTCGCTGGCCGGGAAAGAAGTTGCTGTCGACCGCGTCAGCCTGGGATTTGTAAACGGTGTAGAAGTAGAACATGGCACGGGCCACATCCCCCTTCTTCACCTCCCGTGGCTCAAACTTGCCGGGGTCAAACTCGCTATAGTCGTCGATGTTGCTGGTCGGGCGCGATCGCAGCTCATCGAGTCCCAAAAACCAGCGATCGGTCTGCTCATCGGGGATGTCTTCAAAGGGATTGTTGCCCCGCGTGCCGTTCACCCGAATTCGGGCGGGAAACAGGTGGTGCAGGTCACTTTTGGCCGGCCCTTTTGCGCCCTTGCTCTGGGGCCAGACATGTTCGGCATTGAGGCCCTTGGCGAATACATCCATACGGGGTTCAGCTCCCGGATTGAGCTGGATCTGGTAGCCGGTGTAGACACCCGTCACGACCCCATTCTGGTTTTCGACAACGCCATAGAGATAGTCTCTGCCGTCGTTGTAGCCCAGGGTGCGGATGGGGGCGTAGGTGCGGGCGAGCTGATTCATCAGGGCCGGACCTGACAGGTCGGGGAAGATCGACTCGAATAGAGTGGAACCAGCAGGCTTCTCAGGGCTAATGGGAGTTGTGGGATTAACGGGATTCACAGGAGCGGGATTCACCGGGGCGGGATTCACCGGGGCGGGATTTACAGGGGCGGGATTTACAGGGGCGGGACTTACGGGACGCGGACTGGCTGAGGCCGGAAACCGCAGCTTCACCAGCAGCGGATCGTGGTCACTCACGCCATTGGCGAAGCCCGCATTGAGATGCACGATATCCAGCGCCGGATCCGCCTCGAACAGCGGGTGCTGGCTCACCAGGATATGGTCAAAGGCCTGCAGGTTGCCCTGGAATAGCAGGGTGTAGCGATCGCGCTCCGGCAGCAGATCCACCAGGTTTTGCAGCTTATCTCCCGCCAGCACCGAGAGGGTTCTGGAGTTCTCAAAGTCGTTCAAATCCCCCACCACCAGCACATTGGCGTTGGGGTCGGCGGCCAGCAGGTCTTCCACAAAGTCATGCACCACGGTGGCCTGGGGCAGACGCACGGCTTCCGTCACCGCTTCCGGTGGCTGGGTGCGGCCAAAGAGTTCGCCGTCTCCCCGCTTGGACTTGAAGTGGTTGGCAACGATGAAAATCTTCTCGCCGTTGAAGCGAAACTCTGCGGCAACGGGTTTGCGGCCACCGTTGAAGGCGGCATTCGTGGGGTCAACACGGCCTGGGTTGAGGGAGAGGCGGGGGCCATTCCCATCCCGCACGACCTCCACGGCCTGGGTCGCTGTGCCGCGCGGCGCATCTGCCAGAGTGACCCGATCGGGCTGATAGAGGAATCCCAGTCGAATGTTGCCCCCTGGCTGCCCGCCGTCCTGGTTGGCCTGGGGCGCGACATCAGCAAAATCGTAGCGGGGGCCACCCGCCGTCTGGATGGCCTTGATCAAGGCTTGGTAGGTCTGGTCAGCCTCGGTTACCGCCGTCTCCTTCGGGCCATCGTTGTCCTGAATTTCCGACAGGGCCAGGATGTCCGGTGCCTTGAGGCTGTCGGCAATCACCCGGCCCAGTTGCTGGAGGCGATCGCCATCCCCTGGATCGAGGTTTTCCACGTTAAAGGCGGCGACGGTCAGGGTGTCGGCTCCAGCCACCAGGTCAGTGGTTTCTGGCTGCGGCTCCACCGCAATCACCGAAGAGAGGGGCTGGGTGGTAAACACCTTGTAGTTGCCAAAGCTGTAGCCCATGACGCCAACGATGGGCTGTACGAAGCGATCGCCCACATTCACTCGCGGCGTCCGGCCAATCGTGTTCTTTATCCAGATGCGCTCCGGGTTCAGGTCGCCCGCCCCGGCCACCAGGCCCTGGGTCTGCGCCAGCCGGGAAGCCGTGGCTCCGCGATCGCCCACCACGATGAACTCGCCAAAGCGGTTGGTTGGCTCCACCACCAGCGGCTCGGGAATTTCTACCCGCATTCCTTCCAGGCTTTCAAAGAAGTCGATGCCGTCCGACGCTGGGTCAAACACCGTCAGCCCGTCATCATCAATAATTTGGGCGGGGGGCACGCGGCCACCCTGCCCCAGAACGATCGGCTCCGGCAGAGGATTGTCGCTCGATTCCCGCACGATCACTGCGTCGCTACCCGAAGCGTCAATTTGGGTAGTGGGCAGGTTGTTGGCAGTCGGGCCACCGGGGATAAACTCCACCACCCGACCGCTCACCTGCACGGCATCGCCAATGGCCAGGGCTGCTCCGTCCACCGCAGGAGCCTCTTTGGTGAAGACAAAAATCCCTTCCGAGGTGGCCTCATCCCCGTCTGGTTGTGGGTCTTGCATGTAGAAACCGTTGTCCAGCACCACGGTGACAATGCCGGGCACCTGGGCCACGTTGGCGTTTGGGGTGCTCGCCAGGGAAGACTGGGTTCTGGCCCCCTGAATGTCGTGAATACGGGGGGCGATCGCCGTTTGGGCCTGGGCTGCCCAACCCCCCAGTGTCCACAGCCAGGTGGCGATCGCCAGCCCCATCGCCAGTCGTTTCAAAGCCTGCATAACCCACTTCATACGTATTCTCCTCGGATCAAATTTGGCTTTTTGGGGATCGCGGCACCGATCCCCTGTTCCGCTTCCATCATTCGATTTGCCGCTAAGCGTTTACAGTACCTCTGCGGGTACTTCCGTTGCGACGATACGCTATCCGGGTTAAGACGGCTTTAACCATGCCTGGGAGGTAGATCCTGAAACGGTTGTAAAACATCCGTCGGGAGATAGAACTTACAGGCGCAAATTACAGGCGCAAATTTCGCTGTGCCCACAGGGCTGCCTGGACGCGATCGCGCAGGCCCAGACGACTCAGGATGCGCGTCACGTAGTTTTTCACCGTGCCTTCGCTCAAGTACAGCAGCCCCATAATCTCTTGATTATTTTTTCCCTGGCCGATCAGCGCCAGAATTTCCAGCTCCCGCTTACTGAGGTTGGTCAGAGACTCTGGTTGCAGGGATGGGCGGGGCTGCAGATGGGCAAACACTTTAGGGGCGATGGTTGGCCCCAGGTGGCTATGGCCGGAGTAAACTGCTCGAATAGCCGCAACAAACTGATCGGCGGCGGTGTGCTTGAGCAAATAGCCCAGGGCACCCGCCTGTAGACAGTCCCAAATGTACTCATCCTCATCAAACGTGGTGAGCACCAGGATTCGCATCCAGGGGAAGCGGCGCAGAATTTCGCGGGTGGCGGCCACACCGCTGCAAACGGGCATTTGCACGTCCATGAGAATTACGTCTGGCTCCAGCTCAGCCGCCAGGGCGATCGCCTCCTCCCCATGGTTGGCCTGCCCCACCACCTCCAGATCCGCTTCGATGGAGAGCAGCGTCACCAGCCCCTGGCGAAAGAGGACTTGATCATCGGCAAGCAGGAGCTTAATCATAGCGGAGTCCTGGAATGAGTTCGTCGGGTGAGCACTGCCCACCAGTTTGTAGGGTGGGTCTGCCCACCTGTGGGCTTCATTTCCGTCAAGACGCCGTTTCCGGAGTCCGATAAGGAAGCGTGATGTGGAGTTGGGTGCCCCTGGTGCTGCTGTTAATCACCAGCTCACCCGCCAGCATTTGCACCCGCTCCCGCATACCCTGCAGGCCAAAACCGGCATGGATGGCCGTGGGATCAAAACCGCGACCATTATCTTCAATTTTGAGGGCGATCGCGCCATTGATCCGCTGACACTGCACCCATACTTCCGTGGCCTGGGCGTGCTTCTGGACGTTGACCAGCCCTTCCTTGACGATGCAGTAAATTTGGTAGCGAGTGGACAGTGGCAGGGGCGGCAAATCGATCTGCCAGTGAACCCGCAGGGACTGGGCAAGCTTGAGCTGCTCCATCACACCAACCAGGGCCTGCGCCAGGTCAAAGTCCGATTCCCGCAGAGTGCGGAGGGTGCGGTTGACATCCTCAATGCTCTGATCGGCCAGTCCTTTGGCGGTGTTGAGCGCCTGAAAGGCCGCCGTCCCATCCTGACGATAGAGCCGTAGCGCCACGGCCAGATGCACATTCAGCGTGGTCAGGGTGTGGCCCAGAGAATCGTGGATGTCGCGGGCGATCCGGGTGCGCTCCAGGGTGGTGGCCAGGGTTTCCACCTGCTGGGCCAGAATTTCTACCTGCTGGCGATTCTGGTATTCCGAAATGGCGGTGAAACAGAAGATGATCACAAAAGTACTAACGGCTACGTACTCGCCCAGATCGTCAGCAATGAGGGAGGTTATTCCCATAGAAGCTGGGGCGATCGCCACCTCATCACCGCTTAATTGAGACACCAGAATCAGCAGCGTAGTGACATCTAAAACGCCAGCAATAATGGTGGTAAAAATCAGCTCTCTACGCCGGAGCAAAAAACAGGCTTTGGCAATATAAAGGTACAGAAATAGCGTGATAAATAGCCCAATTACCTGGGCAAAAGTAACCAGCAGCAATCCTGCCCACACATACGCCCGTTGCCGCCAGGGAGAACCTTGAATGGGCAGGTTTAAACTCATCCAAAAGAGCACTCCCAGAAAAGCCAGAATAACCAGCGAATTGACGATTGACTCGCTAAAGCTGCCGTTCGCGCTGCCCGACACCAGATGCACGGCCAGTATGACCCATTCAATATATTGAAGCGATCGCAGAAATCGAGGCGGAATTTGAGCCATGACGGGAATTCCCAGCGGGTTACTAATCTGGTTTGTGCCCATATCTAAACTTTTACTCGATGGGGCCGAAATTGGCGATATGACCCAGGTCACTAATTCCTCAATGACCGGGGCTACTAGCCCACATCTAACAAACTGGATACGTTGATATCAGCTCATCGTTAAGCCAGCGGCGGCACCAGTTTACCGCTCTTATTAGGACCTTATCTGAAACTCCACAGGGGTTTGAAATTCCAAAAGCTCCGGCGAATTTTTGGATAGGTACTAAGGACGATTTGCTGATTCAAATGTAGCTAGTTTTTCTTTAGGAATTTACCATGATTGATCCTAATTTTTCCTCCGATTCAGCGGTTGAATCGGGACAGACTTACCTGCCTATTAATGGCAACACTCAGATGACCGATGGCATGGCCGGGTTCGTCGGCAAGACAACCCCGGCAGGCTCATCAACCCTTTACGGCACGGATGCCGTGGATCGGTTACGCACCACCCCATCCCAATCCACCCTCTATGGGCTGGACGGGGGCGATCGCCTCCAGGGATTAGCCCAGGCCGATATTCTGTTCGGCAACGAAGGCGACGACCGCCTGTGGGGAGACCGCGGCAACGATTGGCTGAATGGCGGCGCTGGGGGCGATCGCCTGCTTGGCTCCCAGGGCAACGATTGGCTGGTTGGGTTGGCAGACGCGGACTGGCTTTGGGGCAGCACCGGGCGGGATTACCTCAATGGCGGCAGCGGCTCTGATCGGCTCTTTGGGGGCAGTGGGGATGACCAGCTCGCGGGGGGGACGGGCCGCGATCGCCAGTGGGGCGGTCAGGGGGACGATCAATTGGTGGATGTGGACGGCGGCGATCGCCTGACGGGTGGCCAGGGAGCCGACCAGTTTTGGGTTGGCAGTGGAGAAACCGCCGCTGCCTCCGTGATTACTGACTTTGAAGTGGGGGTTGACCAGCTCAAAATTCTCCGGCTGGGGGCAGAGTTTACGGATCTCACCCTGCGCGATCGCGGCAGGAACACCGAAATCTTAGACCAGGGACGGGCGATCGCCATTCTGCAAGGAATTCGCCCCTCCAGCCTGTCGTCCGAAGACTTTATCTTTGGAGATGCCCAGCAGGCCGACCGTCTCCAGCAAACCCTGGATCAGGTCATCCAGGGGGTGAATGCCCCCGGAGCGGCTTTAACTGCGATCGCCGCCGATGGTACCCGCTGGACAGGTAGTAGCGGTCTTGCTGACCTGGCCACCGGACAGGCGGTGCGCCCCGATGACCGATTTAACATCGCCAGCATCACCAAGCCCATCGTGGCGGCCACGGTGCTGCAACTGGTGCAGGAGGGTCGCCTGGGCCTGACCGATACGCTGGATCAGTGGCTGCCGGATGTGGCGGGGCAATTGGCCAGTGGCGATCGCGTGACGGTAGAGCAGTTGCTGAATATGACCAGCGGCATCCCCGACTACACGGTGCCCCTGGTGGAGCTGGCCGACCCATCCCTCCTGCAGCGGCGGTGGACGTCTCCAGAATTGCTCGATCTGATTGCCGACCAGCCCGCCCAGTTCGAGCCAGGGGAACAGTTCGACTACAGCAACACTAACTACTTGCTGCTGGGTGAAATCATTGAGCAGGTCGCAGGGGCACCCCTGGTTGACGTACTGCGCGATCGCATTTTTGACCCGCTGGGGATGACCAACACTTTCTATGCACCCCAGGAAACCGTTCCCGGTGGCTTTACCCAGGGCTACTTTGACTTTGATGGCGACGGTGTTTTGGATAACACCCAGGACAACCTCTCCTGGACGAGTGCCGCCGGGGGCGTCGTCTCGACAACGGCGGATATTGCCCGCTTCGCCCAGGGGCTGTTTAAGGGAGAGCTGCTTGCGCCAGACACCCTGAGTCGGATGCTCACTGGCGGCGGCAATTTCAGCGACCAGTTCACCTATGGTTTGGGGGCGCTGGTGGCCGACGATCCGAACCTGGGAACCTTTTGGGGACACAACGGCGGATCCTTTGGCTGGAGTTCCTGGATGATTTACCTGCCAGAACAGGACGTTACCGTGGTGGGATTTCTAAACCGTGGCCCCACCCTTGAAGAGGAGGAGCAGGGGGCAGGGGCCGTTGATGTCCTGGCCCTCCAGGCGCTCCAGGCGATCGCCCAACCCCTTGCGCCCCAGTAGCAACTGCCCGCCCTGGCCATTGGCCCCGACGGCAACCCTTAAAATAGACCAAAATCGTCGGGCGATCGCTCCGGCATGTCCGACGGTTTGAGGTCGCTGGGGGGGCGATCGCTGCTCCAGCCCCACCAGGCTTTGCCACACTCGCAGTGGTAGAACTCCTGCCATTTGCGGCGATGATCCAGGCCAAAAACGGGCGATCGCCGGTTAATCCAAACCGCCTTGGCGCTGGCGGGCGGTTCGCCACACCGGGGACAGCAGAACCCCTGGGCGTGGGTTGCGGTCTGGGCCCAGTCGGGCGGATTGAAGGCGAACGCGTCCATCATTAAGTTTGATTGTTTGATTGGGATATGGGGATGGATTCTTATGAATGAAATGCAGCACAAAAGCCTACGCCCATTGTAGCGACTGGCGGATTGCCCCACGCAGATAATTTGCCCCTCCCCAGCGATTCAACCCAGGCGGACTATGGTACCGTCATCATTGAGCATAGTGTGCGGGGGTAGAACCACGATGACGGCTCTCAGTGAAATCCCAATTTTGAATGCCATTTCCCTGATCGGCATGTTTGGGCTGTGCGCGATCGCCTGGATTTTTTCAGAAAACCGCCGTCTCAAGTATTTCCCGTGGCGCGTGGTGGTGGGCGGCATTCTCCTTCAGTTGGCCTTGGGGGCGCTGGTGTTTGCCGTCCCCGGAGCCAGGGGTGCCCTGCAGGTTTTTAGTAACCTGCTCAATGGCGTGTTTGACGCCGCTGATGTGGGGGCGCGATTCGTCTTTGGCCCCAACATTGTGCCGTCCCCAGGCACCGAGCCGGATATCAACCTGGGCTACATCTTCGCCTTCCGGGCGCTGCCCACGGTGATCTTTTTTGGCGGGTTGATGGCCCTCCTTTACAACATCGGCGTAATTCAGCTAATTACAGATTTCTTTGCCAAGATCTTTTACAACACCATGCGCCTCAGCGGGGCCGAATCCCTTAGCGGAGCGGCCAACATTTTTGTGGGCATCGAAGCCGCCATCGTGGTCAAGCCCTTTTTAGCCAAGATGACCCGCAGCGAACTCTGCGCCATCCTCGCCTGCTGCTTTGGCACCTCCGCGTCCTCGGTGCTGGCCATCTACGTGAGCTTTTTGCGCCCGGTCTTTCCCAATATCCTGGCCCACCTGGTTTCTGCCTCGATCATCGGCATTCCCGCCTGCTTTGTGCTGTCAAAAATCCTCGTGCCCGAAACCGAGGTGCCCCTGACGGCGGGCGGCATCCCCAGGGAAGAAGACCTGCGCGACTTTACCTCTGACAGCCCTAAAGAACCCGATCACACGATTGCGGGTGAACCCATCGATCGGGGCAGCCCCCTGGATGCCGCAATCACCGGAGCCTTAGACGGGGTGCGGATGGCGGTGGGCATCGCGGCGGTACTGATTTTGATTCTGGGACTGGTGGCCCTGATCAACCAGTTCTTCGCCTGGCTGGCCGGATTGCCCAGTCCGGTGGGGGAAGTCTTCCAGGTGGTGACGCTGCAAAACATTTCCGGCGTCCTGTTTCTGCCCCTCACGGTGTTAACGGGCGTCTCCCTTGACTGGCCCGAACTCTGGCAAGCCTCGGTGCTCATCGGGCGACGGCTGCTGGAAACCGCCATTCCCTCCTATCGAGAGCTGGGAGCGCTGGGGGAAGCGGGGTTAGTGAGCGATCGCACCATTTTAATCGTCAGCTACGCCCTCTCTGGCTTCGCCCATCTGGCCTCCGTTGGCATCTTTGTGGGCGGAACCGCCGCCCTGATTCCCTCGCGCCGCCGCGACATCACTGCCCTGGGCTGGAAAGCTCTGTTTGTAGGTACCCTGGCCACATTAATGATTGCCTGCGTGGCGGGTGTATTTGACGACGGCAGCCCCGGTATTCTGGGCAGGCCAGACGCCGCCACCCCTCCAGTGGTGGAGCCGGTTGCCCCTGCGGAACCAGAGACACCCCCTGCCGAGCCATCACCGGCTGAGACCCCTCCGGCTGAGACATCCCCCGCCGAAACCTCCCCCACTGATGCCGGGACAGCTGCCCCCGGAGCAACCGACGCTGGGACAACGAATACCGACACCCCCGAAACCTTCCCGGCAGAGCCTCCCACCACAGCCCCTGCGCCCGCAACTCCCCCTGCGGCCCCACCTCCCACGGAAACGGCTCCACCCCCTGTCCCCGCCGAGTAAGGCTTCCTGCCCCTAGATCTACCTGGACTGCAGCATGATGATCGTACCCGTGCGGCGGGTATCCAAGCCCGTATCGATTAAGATGTCAATCACCGGCACCTGAAGAATGCGCTCCACCAGTTCTTTAATATGGGGGTGCAAAATTTTGTCTAGATGCGACCTCACCTGCTCCGCCAGATGGGCTTGCCCATTCTCGAACAGAATCTGCTCTGGGCGCGTTACCGTTTCCTCCAGCAAAATGACGATCTTGCCGTCAAGGATCTGGCAGGTGATGGGGTGGGGTTGATGGTTGAGATGATGCTCGTAGAGCGATCGCATTCCTGCAATCACCTGTTCTTCGAGCGAGGGCGAGTCTGGATTTTCAGAATTGAGGGTGGGCATAAGTGGGTAATCAGAGTCGGGCATAAGAGCATGTTTGAAAAGTGGCTAGCTGTAATTCTGAGCACCTAATGCCCCCCCTGGCCCTCCTTTGAATAAGGGGGGATCCGGAGTCAAAGTCCCTTTTTCTAAGGGGGATTCAGGGGAATCGGGTGCCCTTTGTTACTTCAAAGATGACTTTTCAGACATGCTCTAACAGGATCTTCGGATCGGGTCTTTGAAGACTTTTGAGAAGCTTCTAAGGCGACTGTCGCTTGGACGACTTCGACTCACGAAACTTCGGCCTGTCTGATAACACAGCAATAAAGCCGCTGCGTCCAGTGGTCAGGGTCGCATCCGACAGAAAGTCAATCACCTCGACCTGCAGAATTTCTTGAATAATCTCAGTAATTTTGGGCCGGATCACCTCGCTCAGGTCTGATCGCACCTCCTCCGCAAGCTGCTCCCGGCCCTCCCGTGCTAAAAGCTGCTCAGCCTGGGTGATGGCATCTTCCATAATGACCGCCACTTCCCGGTCCAGGATTTGGCAGGTAACTTTGCTGGGCCGATGCTCCAGCTCTTCACGATAAAGCGCCTGAATGCGCTGCGACAGCTCCCGCTCTAGCTGACCCTTCGTCATGGCACTGGACACCATCTACAGTCCCCTTTGTTTGAATGGTTGATTTTGTGACGCAAATGAATCGTTACCAAATCATACCTGAACTGGCCCAAATCCCAGACCTGGGAGGGTTACCCCCGTCAGAGTAAAAGCCTCCCCAACAGCAATCCAAAATCTAAAATCCAAAACCTAAAATCCAAAATCCCCTAAACCCGACTCACCCTGGCCCGATGCAGCAGGCGATCGCCCTGTCGATAACCCACATACCGCACCCGCACCCGCTCCCCCGGCTGGGCCGTGCCCTCCAGGAGTTGATGGAGGGTGGGATCGTAGGCCACTTCATCGTCAACGGTGGCGATCGCCTCCACCTGCCATTCTTGAAGCAGCTTTTCCACAGGGCGCACCAGGGGCACCAGTTGTGCCGCTGCCATCTGGGGGTTGGTCTGTGCTTTCTGAACGGCGGTGGGCCAGTAGAGTAACCAGGATTCGAGGGTTTGCAGGGCCTGTTGCTGAAAGTCGGCCCAGGCTTCCTCTCGCTGGCGATCGCACCGAGCCTGGAGGCGCTGATATTCCTCCCGCAGGGTGTCCAGTTCCAGGGAAGGATCGGCGGCAGGAGCCGGGGTTGCCCGATCTGGATCTGCATCGGCTAAGCTGGAGCGAATTAAGGCGATCTCCGACGGTGGGCTGTGGGAAAACGTTTGCATCAATTCGCCCAGGGACACCTGCAGGGCAGCGCTAATCTTCAGCAGCGGCATCAGCCGCATCTGCTCAACCTTTCCCTGCCGCAGTTGGTTGATTTGCCATTCGGTCACCTCAGCCCGTCGGCCCAGTTCCATAAAGCTAGGAAGGTTGGCCTGCTCCATGAGCGATCGCAACCTCTGTGTATAATCTGTCATCCCGCTGTCTCGGTCGCTGTTCCAATGGCTAGTTTACCGGGATTTACACAATGTTCCTTACAAGCGAATGTGCTGTTAAAATCCGTCTAATATAGCACCTCTTGCCCTTTCTACCGTCGGTTCATGACTGATACTATCCTCGACGTTCGTGGCCTCCAGATTCAGTTTCAGAAGCGCGATCGCGTCATTCAAGCAGTTGATGGCATCTCCTTTGAGGTGAAGCGAGGACAAACCCTCGGTATTGTCGGTGAATCGGGTTCCGGTAAATCCGTGACCGCCCTTGCCATCATGGGGCTGGTGCCCAGTCCTCCCGGACAGATCTCTGGGGGAGAAATCTGGCTGAACGGAGAGCACGCTAGCGGCAGCAATGGCCACACTGCCTCACCAGCAGCACCAGTAGATTTACTGGCACTGCCGCCCCAGGACATGCAGCACCATCGTGGCGGCACCATCGCCATGATCTTTCAAGAGCCGATGAGTTCCCTGAATCCCGTCTATACCTGTGGGTTTCAGTTAGTAGAAGCCCTGTGCCAGCATGAGCCGCTTTCCAAACCCGAGGCCCGGCGGCGGGCGGCCAGTCTGCTGCAGGAGGTGAAGCTGCTGCCCAGCGACGAAGAATTGCAGCAAGAATATCTGGATCAACTTCAAGAACGACATTTGATTGGGTCGGCGCGATCGCCCCGCTCCCAAGCCGAGCGAGCATCGGCCAACGGGTCTGGCTTTGCGGCTCCCTCCACCCCCGAAGTGCAGGCCTATGTCAATGACCGCAAGCGCGCCATGCTTGACCGCTATCCCCACGAGCTGTCGGGGGGCCAGATTCAGCGGGTGATGATTGCCATGGCGATCGCCAGTAATCCCTCGGTGCTGATTGCCGATGAGCCAACGACTGCTCTGGACGTAACCGTGCAGGCCAAAATTCTCGACTTGCTGCGAGAATTGCGCGATCGCCGGGGCATGGCCATGATTTTTATCACCCACGATTTGAGCATCATTGCCGACATCGCCGACACCGTCGCCGTCATGTATCAGGGCAAAATCGTCGAGCATGGCTCGGTGCTCGATATCTTCGCCAATCCCCAGCACCCCTACACCAAAGGGCTACTCGCCTGCCGCCCCCGCCCCGATCAGCGGTTGCGCTGTCTGCCCACGGTGTCCGACTTTATGGAGGTGACCACCACCAGGGACGGCAGCATCACCATCCGCGAAAAGTCACCTGACCTCTGCCCAGACCCTGACCTTGAGATCCAGGTGCCCGACGACAGTGCCCAGAAACGGCTGCACGAACTGACCCAGCAGCCCCCCATTCTCGCGGTGCGATCGCTCCACGTTGGGTTTCGCGTTCGGGGCAACTTTGGGCGTACCCAGCGCTACCTGATGGCGGTCAATGGCGTCTCGTTTGAGGTGTACCCTGGCGAAACCCTGGGGCTGGTGGGCGAGTCGGGGTGCGGCAAAAGTACCCTGGCCTGTACGCTGCTGCGCCTCATCCAGCCCATCAGCGGTCAGATTACCTTTGACGGGCGCGATGTTGTTCGCATGGAAACCGGATCATTCTGGCCGCGAATTTTGCGAAAAGGGGACACCTCCCGGGTGGCTCAAAATGCAGCTCGGCTGGGAGCCAAGCAGCTCCGGCAACTGCGTCGGGAGATGCAAATTATCTTTCAGGATCCGTTCAGCTCCCTCGATCCTCGCATGACCATTGGGGAAGCGGTGATGGAGCCGATGCGGATTCATGGCGTCGGTGGCAGTCAGCGGCAGCAGCGCATCCGGGCCGCCGAACTGCTCGACCGGGTCGGCTTAAACCCTAAGTGTATTGATCGCTACCCCCACGAATTTTCCGGCGGGCAGCGCCAGCGGATTTGCATCGCCCGCGCCCTGGCCCTCAACCCTAAGTTCATCATCTGTGACGAGTCGGTGTCGGCCCTGGATGTGTCGGTGCAGGCCCAGGTGCTGAACCTGCTGAAGGGCCTGCAGAGCGAGTTTGGCCTCACCTACATCTTTATTTCCCACGACCTGGCGGTAGTTAAGTTTATGAGCGATCGCATCATGGTTATGAATCGCGGCAAGATTGAGGAAATCGGTGACGCCGAGCAAATTTACCAGAATCCACAATCCGAGTACACCCAGGAGCTGATTGCCTCCATCCCTGTGGGCAGCATCGAACAAATCCAAATGCGGCAGCAAGAGCGTCAGGCGATCGCCTGAAGATTTGACTGTGGCGGTGTGTTGCTTATCCGCAGATGACGCAGATGGACGCAGATTGGGAATCGGCAGGAACGCTATTCATCTGCGAAATCTGCGCAATCTGCGGACTAATGCTATGCGGCCCCGGCAAATGGTAAAACCTTTCCCAAAAAGTGCTTATTCTTTAGCGGTGAGGGCGGCACCACAGGCACGGCAGAACACCGCGTCGGCATCATGAAACTCCGTGCCACAGCCGGGGCAGGGCTTTTCCACCTTGCGGGCAGTTTTGAGGATTTGCTTAATTAACTCGCCCACCTGCCAGGGAATCAGGGCGATCCCCGTCCAAATCATGAGAATGGTGAGCAGTCGGCCCACCTCGGAGGTGGGCGTGATGTCACCAAACCCCACCGTGGTCATGGTGGCCACCGCGAAGTAAAAGGCGTCCAGCAGCGTGCGAAAGGCCTGGGGATTGACCGCGTGTTCCACCTGGTAAATCAGCCCCGAATAGACGAATACAATGGTCAGCAGCGTAAACAAAATTCGCGCCAGAATGACGCTGTCTTCGCTGCTCACATAGCCCAGGATAGTGCGCCCCTCAATGTAGCGCAGCAGACGGAGGATGCGAAACCAGCGAAAGATGAGAATAAAGCTGACATCGAACTGGCCCAGAAAAAAGGGGGCGATCGCCACCAGATCAATCAGGGAATAGAGGCTGAGGAAATAGCGCTGCCGATCTTCAGCACACCAGAGCCGCAGCAGATACTCCACCGAAAAGATCAGCAGGATGGCGGTGTTGATTCCGTCAAGAATGGTGCGAACCTGCGGCGGCAGGGGGTAGGTGGTGGCTACAAAAATGACGGAGGAGAGCAGCACCAGGGCGGCGATCGCCAGATTAGCAACTCGCCCGATGGGATATTCAACGCCCTCCAGAACAGTTCGCAGTCGAGAACGCAGCAAGCTTAGGCTCCTAAGACAAAACCTGAACGGCGAGGAATGGTAAGCACCAGGCGATCGCCCTGCCACTCTGCGTCTCCGGGGCCATACAGCAGGCGATCGGGGCGGGAGGGCAGGGCGTCCTTCAGCTCAACGGTCACGGTGGCGGACTCGGTGCCCGCATTCACCGCCACAATCAGCGTCTCTTCCGGCAGCGATCGCGCAAAAACGTAAGTCATACCCTCGGCCAGGAGAGTCTGATAAGCTCCGGTTCGCAGGGCCGCATGGGCATGGCGCAGGGCGATCAGATCCTTGTGGTAGTGCAGCATATCCTGATCCCAGTCGGCTTCGTCGGGAAACGCCCGCCGACTGTCGGGATCGAGCGCCCCCGGCAGGCCGACTTCATCCCCATAGTAAATGCTGGGTGCACCGGGGAAGGTCATCTGCAGCAGGGTGGCCAGCTTGGCGCTGTTGCGAGCTTCCCCCACCGCCGGGGCATCCGGCGATTCGCCGCCCACCACGGAGAACATGCGGGCCGTGTCGTGGCTGGAGAGAATGTTTAACTGGGTCAGGTGAATTTCCCAGGGATAGAGCTGGAGCAGGGCGTCGATTTTAGCGGCATAACCGGCGGCGTCGAGGGGCGGGTAGGGGAAGTACTCTGGCCCTTCCACGTATTCCAACTTGACGCGATCGCCCGCCGTAAAGGCAATGGTCGGCCCGGTAAACAGGTAGTTCATCACCCCGTCAAACTGGGTGCCATCCAGCCACTGCCGGGCATCGCCCCAAATCTCACCCACGATGTAGGCATCGGGATTAACAGCTTTCACCCGCTGGCGAAACTCCTGCCAGAAATCAGGCACCTTCACCTCAAAGGGCACATCCAGCCGCCAGCCATCGATGCCCATGTTGAGCCAATATTCCGCCACCTGCATGATGTATTCCCGCACCTGGGGATTGCGGTGGTTGAACTGGGGCAGGGCGCGGTTGCCCACCCAGCCCACATAGTTGGCCGGCAGCGCCCCGTCGTAGGCGGAGAGGGGCCACTTTTCGATGGTGAACCAGTCGAGCCAGGGGGAAAATGGCCCATTTTCTAAAATGTCGTTGAAGTAGAAGAACCCCCGGCTGGCATGGTTAAACACCCCGTCCAGGACGACCTTCATATTGCGCTGGTGGGCGGCGTGGAGCAGATCCTTAAGGGCGTCGTTGCCCCCCAGTAGCGGATCAACCTGGTAATAGTCGTGGGTGTGGTAGCGATGGTTGCTGGCCGACTGGAAGATGGGGGTGAAATAGACGGCATTGATGCCCAAATCCTGGAGATAGTCGAGCTTTTCTGCTACCCCCCACAGGTCGCCGCCTTTGTACCCCTGCAGCGTGGGCGGGGAGTGCCAGTCTTCCAGGGGAACCTGCATGGGAATGGTTTTGGGATGGGCCGTGGTTCTCGCAAATCGGTCGGGGAAAATTTGGTAAAACACGGCGTGTTTGACCCAGTCGGGCGTCTGAACTTGCATGAATTGCTCCTTGCTTCGTCAACGCTAAGGCTATCGGTCATTCCGCTAATTGTCACGAACCGTGGGGCAGACCTGTTGAGATCAGTCTTCCCTGCCTCCGTAATATCTCACACAATGAAAATTGTGTCTGCGGATGATTGGGGCTTTCCCGGTTCGGGGCTTTTCCAGTTCGGGTCTATTCCGACTCGTGCCTATTCCGGTTCGTCTGACTTTTGCAGGGCATTGCGGGCTTTGGTGGCTCGATCTGCCGCCTCTGCCATCACGGCCTCTTTATTCTCCAGCATCTCGCCAGGGTAGTTTTCCAGCACTTTGGTGGAGAGGGACACCCGCCGCTTCACTTCGTCGAGGGCAATGATCATCGCCTTCACCGGCTGCCCGGTTTCGAATAGAGTGTCCAGGGATGAGACGAAGTTTTTGCTGACCTGGTTGATGTGGAGCAACCCGGTCACTCCTTCAAAATCGACAAACACCCCAAACGGCTTAATGCCTGATACCTTGCCATCCACGAGCTGGCCGACTTCGAGCTGGGTGAGGCTGGCGGCCTGCCGCGCCAACCGCTGGGAGAGCACCAGCCGCCGCCGATCCTGATCTACTTCCAGGGGGCAAACCGTGAGCAGCCTGCCCACCAACCCGTCTAAATCCATTCGCTCAACCAGGTGCGATCGCGGCACAAACCCCCGCAGCCCGTAGGCATCTACCGTCACCCCGCCCTTATTCACCCCGCTCACCCGCACATCCAGGGATTCCCCCGTTTCCCGCATGCCTTCAAACTGCTGCCAGAGCTGCTTAATCTCAAGCTGGCGAATGGAGAGGGTTACCTGGCCATCCGAATTTTGCTCGCGAATGATCAAAAATTCCCGCTCTTCCCCGACTGGCAAAATCTCCGATAGGTCTGCACTGTGCCGGAGGGACGCTTCATCTTTCGGGAGATAGGCCGTGGCCTTGCCGCCGATATCGATATAAACCCCATCAGCTTCGTGACTATCGACTTTGCCACGCACAACCTGCCCTCGCTCGAAGGTGTAGTCATGCTGTTCGAGCGCTTTCGCAAAATCTTCGGACGAAAAGGACAAACCGACCTCCTGGAAACGAATCTTGTCCTGGGTTCCGCGCTGAGGTCACAAGCGAATTAACTTGCGAGGCTATCTGCGAAGGGTCCAGCGGTGGTGGGAACGTTCCCAATATAATCAATTCTTTGAGCTTTGAGCATTAAGTACTCTGAAGCTGAGGCGGAAGGGAGCAACCATAGAGCCATCTCCGAAAACTCACCAGCATGTTGAGGAGCCAACCCCCTGGCGGGTTTGCGGATCGGTTTCTAGCAGCGGCTACCTCTTTAACGTCTCCTCAAATAGCTGCTGCACCTTTTCCCAGGCATCATGGGCAGCGTCTGGGTTGTAGCTGCTCCGCTGATCGCAGAAAAATCCGTGATCAGCACCAGGATAACGGAAAACCTGATGGGAAATCTGATGTGTTTGTAACGCAGCGGCGATTTCATCCACCTGGTCAGCGGGGATGCTGGCGTCTTCCATGCCAAAGAAGGCGTAGAGGGTGCCGCTGATGTTGCCCGTGCGGTTGACGGTGGGTTCGTTGTCCCCAGGACACCAGGTGGTGATACCTGCCCCATAAAAGGAGGCCGTTGCCCGAATGTCGGCCAGGGTCGCCGCCAGGTAGGCCACATGGCCGCCAAAGCAAAAGCCAATGCAGCCAATGGCGTCTGGGATGACGCTGGGCAGTGTCCTCAAGTGATCAATGGCGGCCTGGATATCGCCCAGGAGTTCGCTGGCCTTGGTGTTGGCCTTGTAGTCGCGCCCGATTTTGATGTCGTCAGGGGTGTAGCCCGTCTCAAAGCCGGGGGCCTGGCGCTGATAGAGGGCGGGGGCGATCGCCACGTAGCCCAGTTTGCCAAACCGCTCAGCCACATCGCGAATGTGGGCATTTACCCCAAAAATTTCCTGAAGCACCACCACTGCCGGAAACCGGCCTTCTCCAGTTGGAGTGACCTGGTAAGCAGCGATCGCCACGCCTGGGCCAGCCAGTTCAACCCACTGGGTTTGAATTGCTGCAGACTGATTGGTTGGGTTAACCATATCCTTCTCCATTTGTCTTCCACAGGCAGTATAGGCCAGATGGGTGAAACCTACAGCCGTCAAGTGTGGCGAGTGTCGATTGATGGAGAACAGAGTAGGATAGGAGACTAGAGAGAAATTCCCTGCACCTCATTGCCGGTAGCCTTATAAGAAGATATCGGCTGCCCAAGCTCCAAATATTCTTAATCTAATACCCCACCGTTTTGGAGACCGTCCAATATGGTTCAGTTTCATATTCAACCTGATAGTGAAATTCCCGCCTCTACCCAACTGTTTAATCAAATTCGCTTTGCGATCGCCTCACGGCAGTATCCACCCGGGCATCGGCTACCCAGCACCCGCCAGCTCGCCATGCAAACGGGGCTGCACCGCAACACCATCAGCAAGGTCTACCGCCAACTGGAAGACTTGGGCATCGTAGACGCGCGGGCGGGGGCAGGCATCTACGTCCGCAGCCAGGGGGATGAGGGCGGCACCAAGCCCCATTCGCCCCTGTTCGAGAAATTCCCAGAAGCCCACAAGCTGGTGCAAAAGAGCCTGGACGATCTCCTCAATCAGGGCTGCTCCCTGAGTCAGGCACGGGAGCTGTTTCTCTCAGAAATTGACTGGCGGCTGCGGTGTGGCGCACGGGTGCTGGTGACGGCTCCCCAAGTAGACATCGGCGCGGGTGAGCTGATCACCCAGGAGCTGGAACAGTCCCTGCGAATCCCGGTGCAGCTTGTTCCCCTGGAGGAGTTGAGCGATGTGCTGGATCAGGCACGGGGCGGTACCGTGGTCACCACCCGCTACTTTATTGGCGAAGCGGAGGCGGTGGCCGCTCCCAAGTCGGTGCGGGTGATTCCGGTAGATATCTACGACTACAGCAACGAGCTGCAAATTATTCATAAGCTGCCGCGGGGCAGCTCCATTGGCCTGGTGAGCCTCAGCTCCGGCATTCTTCGGGCCGCCGAGGTGATCGTCCACAGCCTCAAGGGGGAAGACCTGCTGGTACTCACGGCCAAGCTGGATGACCCCTACAAGGTCAACGCCATCGTGCGGGCCGCCCAAACCATCATCTGCGACCAGGCCAGCTTCCAGCGGGTGAAGGACGCCATCCAGGCAGCCCGAGAAGACCTGATCCGCGCCCCTCAAGTGATTTGCTGCGAAAATTACATCGGCTCCAAGTCAATTAGCCTGCTGAAGCGCGAATTGGGGCTGGAGTAGCGCTAGAATGGGCCTCGGTGTCTTCGGCAGGATACTGCAAAATCTCTGACCGATTGTTGATGGAGGCTCCTTCAAGCATCTATGGCGGATTTGTACACAGTTGAAATTCAGCATCAGGGCGAAACCTACTCCATTCAGGTGCCGGGCGATCGCACCATTCTCAGCGTCGCCCTTGACCAGGGGCTGGAGCTACCCTTCTCCTGCAATGCCGGGGTCTGTACCACCTGCGCGGCCTTCATCCACGAGGGCAAGGTAGATCAGAGCGATGCCGCTGGCATTGGCACTGAGCTTCAGGCCGATGGCTATGTGTTGCTGTGCAGTGCCTACCCCCGCTCCAACCTGAAAATTGAAACTGAAAAAGAAGAAACGGTTTACCAGCTCCAGTTTGGTCAACCCTCTTAAAGTCAAGACCCACGGCAGGGGTAAATGGCTATTCGCCCTGCAGGATTTTTCGCCTAACCGGGTCTGTCTGCTCGGCAGCCCGTCAGGCGCACCCAGCGCTCAGTCAAATGGCCCATGTTACAGGCAAACCAACGAGTACCCGCATCCGATACAATCCCTGGCCAACCCGTGGGGGGGCTGCAGTTCGTAGCCACCGAAGTTGCCCTGTCGGCTTCGCTGTCAGATTTGCAGCAGGCTATTGAGGCCCAGTTGACCGCCATCGGTGAGCCGCTGCGCTGGTCGATTACCGGGGTGAATGGCGATCGCCAAACTGCCCAAATCGAAGCCGTGGTCATTACCCCTGGTCATTCTTGATTATTGCTGATGTCCCCGATCCGTTCACAATCTTCACCGTTTACCGTGATGCTCATCGTGCCCACGGGCATTGGTGCGGCTATGGGGGGCTACGCGGGGGATGCGTTGCCAATGGCGCGGGCGATCGCCCAAATTGCCGACTGTCTGATCACCCATCCGAACGTCCTCAACGGTGCCCAGCTCTACTGGCCCATGGAGAACGTCCTCTACGTGGAAGGGTACGGGCTGGATCAGGTGGCGGCAGGTCGCTGGGGGCTGCGTCCCGTGCGGCAAAATCGGGTTGGCCTGCTGCTGGATCGGGGGATTGAGCCAGAGCTGCGCCTGCGCCATCTCCAGGTGGCCGATGCTGCCCGTGCCACCCTGGGGCTGGAGCTGGCCGACTATGTCGTCACCGATGCCCCCCTGGGAGTGAGCCTTTCCCAGGCGAAATCGGGGGCTACCTGGGGTACGATTCAACGACCGGATAGTCTGCTGCGGGCGGCGGAGCGGTTGATTACCCAGGCGGGGGCCGAGGCGATCGCCGTTGTCGCCCGCTTCCCCGATGACGAAGACAGCGAGAACTTCCACCACTACCGCCAGGGACAGGGGGTCGATCCTTTGGCGGGAGCCGAGGCGGTGATCAGCCACCTGGTTGTCCGCACCTTTCACGTTCCCTGTGCCCATGCCCCGGCCCTTGCGCCCCTCGATGTCGATCCGCAGGTGTCGCCCCGCACGGCGGCGGAGGAACTGGGCTACACCTTTCTGCCCTGCGTCCTGGTGGGCCTCAGCCGTGCGCCCCAGTTTGTCACCAATCCTGATTGCCGCTCCACTGCGCCAGCCCTCTGGGCCGATCAGGTCGATGCGCTGGTGGTGCCCGCAACGGCCTGCGGCGGCAGTGCCGTATTGAGCCTCGCTTCCACCCGTACCCGTATTCTCGCCGTGGCAGAAAATACCACCACTATGCAGACCCCCCCAGAGGCATTGGGCATTCCGGCTCTGCGGCTACAATCATATATGGAAGCGTTGGGGGCACTGGTGGCCCTCAAGGCGGGCGTTTCCCTCGATGCGCTGCGACCTCAGGTACTGGCCCTGCAACCCTTGCCCGATATTCCTTTGTCCAGGGCTAAGGGCGATCGCCCCCCTTCCAGCTTTATCCCTTCTATGCCATCCCCACTGTGACCCAACCGTTCTCCCCCCATCCCGACACCGAGCCGCTTACCCGTTTTCAAATCCTATCGGCCATGGGGGTGACGGCCATTGTCTTGCTGGTGGTATCGCAGGTGTGGCTGTGGTTTGACCCGGCCACGCTCCTTTCCCTTAACTGGAGCCTAACCCGTCTGCTCATCGGCGTGGGGCTGGGAGTCGGCATCACCCTCATGAGTGGCGTCATTTACCAGCTTTGGCCCGCCTATCGCCAGAGCGCCGAGCATTATCTGGAGATGGTGCTCAAGCCGCTGCTGTGGATTGACCTGATCTGGCTTGGGCTGCTTCCTGGTATGAGCGAAGAACTGCTGTTTCGCGGCGTGATGCTGCCCGCCATTGGCCTTAATTGGATGGGAATTGTCATATCCAGCCTCTGCTTTGGCGTCCTTCACTTCAGCGGCAAACAGCAGTGGCCCTACATCGTTTGGGCCTCGATCATCGGTTTGCTGCTGGGCTTCAGTGCCGTCGAAACCCACAGCCTGCTGGTACCCATCGCCGCCCATGTGACGACTAACCTGATTTCAAGCTGCCTGTGGAAGGTGCGCACCTGAAGAGCAGCTTCCATCTCGTGAGGGAGGGAACCGGGGGCTGGTGGGTCAGGGATGGATGCTGCCATCGGGCAGGGTGGCCCCCGCGAGGATGGCTCCGGTCAGGGTCGTGCTGCTCAGCTCTGCTCGCACCAGGCTGGCATCGGTCAAATCCGCATCCGTTAAATCGGCGCGGGCCAGATAGGCGTCCGTCAGGTTTGCTTCCTTCAAATTAGTTTGACGCAGATTGGCGCGGCTCAAATTTGTGCGGTTAAGCTGTGCCCCCGTGAGAATTGCCCAGGCCAGGTTAGCGTTGCTCAGATCCGCGTCGGGTAAAATCGCGCCAATGAGGATGACGGTGGCCAGGTCGGCTCCGCTCAGGTGCGATCGCTCCAGCTTGGCGTTGGTCAAATTGGCATGGCGCAGGGATGCCTGGGTCAGGTCGGCCTCGGTTAAAAACGCCCCCACCAGGTTCGCATCACCTAAATCCGCCCCCTGCAGATCTGCCCCCCGCAGGCACGCCTCGCTCAAATTCGCCCCCCGCAGATCCACCCTGGCCAGATCTGCCCCCGTTAAGTTTGCTCCCCGCAGGTCCACCTTCCGCAGGTTGGCCCCCCGCAGGTTGGCGTTATAGCGGCGGTTTTCCTCCCGCAGGTTCGCCCCCCGCAGGCAAGCGCCCGTGAGGTTGGCTCCACTGAGGTCGGCGTTGCGCAGGTCTGCGTCCATCAAATTGGCGTCGAGTAAATCTGCCAGCGTCAGATCGGTACTTCGCAGGTCAGCCCCCTGGAGCAATGCGCCATGCAGGTTGGCGTCTTTTAGCACGGCGCGAACCAGGCTGGCCTGGGTGAGATTGGCCCCACTCAGATTGGCAGCCACCAGGTGGGCATAGTCCAGGGTGGCCCGATTCAAATAGCTCAGCACCAGGGAGGCATTGCGCAGGTCTGCGCCGCTCAAATTAATGCCAATCAGGTCGGCTTCTGACAGGTTCATGCCGGTCAGATTCTCCCCGGCAAAGTTGATGTCTTTGTCCGCATATCGCTGCAATAATTCGCTGGCTTCCATGGTCGGTTTACATCAATTCCAAAAATGCTCGAAGGTTGAGTTTTCAGCGTTGGCTGGGCAGTGGGCTACCCCTGAGGAGAGGCCCCGTGAAAGGCGGTGGCGGCAGGATCGGCGGCATTGAATTGACCGTGCGGTGTGAGTATCGCCATATCCAGGGTTTCTAACTCGTTGTCGGTCAAGGCCGCCGTTGCCCCCCCGTCATCCCCAGCCGGTGGATTAGCCGAGCATTGAGGGTTGGTAGAGGGCAGTCCCAGGGTCTGGGAATAGCTGTGGGAGGCATCGCTCAGATCCGTTTCCTGAGACAGGGTGCTGGACCGTTCCAGCAGGGTCGTAGAGGCGGCAATTTGGCAGGTCTGGAGGTAATTTTCGGGGAGTTCGGCCTGTTTGTCGGGGCGGTGCTCAGACTGCGATCGCGCCGGTACCAGCACGGGGCGAATGATCCGCAGCAGGGTGGCGGCCACCTGGGGATAGTGATGGGGGGCATTTAGCTGCTGAACGGCGGTCACCAGGGCTGTTTCCAGTTCGGCGAGGGAGTGACCCGGCAGCAAAAACCGCCGCAGCAGGCCGCCCAAATCGTGTTCCCGCAGCGTGCGCCAGCCTGCCGCCTGCCAGTTGGCGGGAGATTGGTTACTCTGCTCCTTGGCAGTGGATGGATAGAGCACTGCCAGCAAAAGCTGCTTTGCCAGCAGGGGATTAGTGTATTTCATAATCTCCAGCCGTAGCTCAAACCAGTCCAGCTCATCCAGCGCTTTGACCACCAGTGAAGCGGGCGGGCTGGGGAGAGCGGCATCGGCTGGAGGTGCACTATCGATGGTTGCCGCGATCGCCGGTTCCATGATCCCCGTTGTGGGGACAGCACTGTTGGACCGGATTTCTCCGCCAGAGTTGGCGGCATCCCAATAAAGTGGCTCGCAGGCTTGCAGAATAGTGCGAGCGATCGCCCCGTACTCGGTTCGCTTATTCAAAGTTCGCACCGCGCTGTTCAAGGCGGCCCGCAGCTGGTCGGAGGTCTGTGCCCGCTGATAGAGTTCCCGCACCAGGCTTTCCCAGGGGATACAGTCTAGCCGCTGGGCATCCCGCTCCCAAACGCTGCGGCAGAGGAGCACCAGCAGCTTTTTAACCCGCAACGCCTGGGGATCTTGGGCAAGCTGATGGGCGATCGCCTCACACACCGGAAAATGATGGCTGACGGGCGTCACCGACTCCGTGCCGTCCTCATAAAGTGGACGGAGCTGCTCGATGATGAGATTTGCGATCAGGGTATATTCCGCTGGCTTGCTTAGGCAGTCGGTCAACTGATAGAGCAGGGCCTGCAGTCGCTCAACCGTTGGAGCCCGATGCAGTAGCGCTTCCAGCAAATCATGGAGGTGATAGCCTGCTAACTGACGAGGATCAGACTCCCACTGCTGGGTACAGGCATAGACGAGCAGCTTTTTAATCCGTGGCAGATGCTGTGCCAGACTGATGTCGCGGACAGCCTCATCAAGGGGAGATAACACAGTCATGGTCGGTTACTAATCTACTCACTGCACCAGACACTGTTTTAGGTTTCCCAGGTTTCAATCGTTTCTCTTAAGTAGAACTGTATTGAAAAACGAAGGTTAGAAAACCGGGGGAGCGCCCCGCTGGGGCGCTCCCCCGGTTTTCTAACATGAATTTAATTGTGCTGACCTACTTAGCTCCAAAAAACTCAACACCTGAGCACCGGAGGTGGGAACGGCTCACCTTACCCACAGTTTTAACCCGAACGTTCCCTCAAAACACGAGAGTTTTAACTTCTGAGGGGTCTGGGGAGCAATGAGTCCCACCCTGTTCCCACGAGGGCAGCGTCGGGAAAATGTCACGGCATCCATTCCAGCAAAACAGAGAATCGCGTATCCTGATCGTCGGGCAGCACCTGGACCTGAATTTCGCTGGCAAGGCGCAGTTGGCGGGTCACGGCATAGCCTACTGATAAGGTGGACAGGCTGGCACCCTGGTCGTCGCTGCCTGGATTGACCCAGGTTTGCATCAGCGCAATGTCCGCAGCCCCAGTGCGCGAGGGAACAAACAGCAGCCGCAGCCCCAGGTTGACGCCATCCGCGCGATCGCCCCCCGTATCCACGCGACGATAGCCCAGCACTGGCCCCAGGTTCACATATCCTCCCAGGGGCAGGGCGTAGTAGCGCAAATCTCCGCCAAAACTGTGGCGATCGCCCCCCAAGTCCCCCTGATAATCTGCATTCAGGGTCAGCCCTGTCCGCCCAATAAACACATCCTCCACCCCTACGATCAAACCATCTTCGTCCGAGGTGGGCACGCGGCTGTAGCCTATCCGCAAGCGGGTACGAAAGCTGGGATCGGTGCGTATGTCTTCCAGCACATCGGGGATTTCCTCCAGCCAGCGCTGCAGCACAGGACTATCTTCTAAAATGGCGGGATCTAGCTCCAGATTTGCTGCCTGCGTCACCAAAATTTCTTCAGCGCTAACTGGCAGCCCATCTGGAGCCGTCTGAGGGGTTTCAGAAAAAGGCACGGTTGAATCCAGCGGGAAGGCAGGTGCAGCGAGGAGGAACAGCAGCGGTGAGAGGGCAATACGTGCTCCCCATCGGCAAGCCACCGCTCCCATCTCTTCCTTTCTACGGCTCCGAATCCATTGATTTCCCTTCACAGTCCGATACCCCAAATAACGATTCCGCAGGGCGGGCACTGCCTACCACCCCCACAGGTTTAGCCTGAATGCTGCACAACCTTCCCACAAAAAAGCGGCCCTGTCTAACAGAACCGCTTTTTTCAGGTTTTGCCCAAACCGATTACCGCACCGTTCCCTCTAGAACCTGGGCACTGATGGGTTTCATCAGGTAAAGCCGCAGAATCTGCCAACCGCTGGCAATGAAAAAGGGCAGCTTGCGGAAGAACTTAAGAACCTTCGGCTGGTTTGATTCTTCAATCTTGGCCAGGGCCTGGTTGTTCCGCGCACAGAGATCCAATCGGGCGAAGAACTCTGGATGGTCAACGTTGAGAATGACCGGGAAGACTCGAGCCGCCGTGTCATTGGTCTTTTGAATGACATGGATGTCATACTCCCGTGCATCCAGACCCAGGGCCGCGTAGAAGCCCGACCGCTGCAGGTCATTGAGGTACATGGTGGCAAACACCGAGAGCAGGAAGAAGCGGCACCACAGCTTGGCTTTCCAGTCGTTGAGCATGCTGGGCTGGGCACGCATGATAGCGTCGAAGAAATCACCGTGGCGGTTCTCGTCCTGGCACCAGTTCTCAAAGAAGCGGAAGATAGGGTAAATGCGATCTTCTGGGTGAGATTCCAGATGGCGGTAGATGGTGATGTAGCGCCAGTAGCCGATCTTTTCAGAGAGGTAGGTGGCGTAAAAGATGAATTTGGGCTTAAAGAAGGTGTAGCTGCGGTTTTTGGTCAAGAAACCGAGATCCAACGACAGGTTGAAGTCGGACATGGCCTTGTTCAAAAAGCCCGCATGGCGCGCCTCATCCCGCGACATCAGCAGGAAACACTCCGCCAGCAGAGGATTCCGGCCTTTCAGCTTGCGCGAAAGTTCTTTGTAGAGCAAAAAGCCAGAAAATTCTGCCGTGCAAGACCGCTCTAAGAACTCGACAAACAGCTTCCGCGTTTCTCCATCAATGTGATCCCAGGACTGCTCAAACTCTTCGTCCCGGACAAAGTGGTGGCGGTTATAGTCGGTGCGGAACTCTTCTAAAATCGCCCGCAGCTCATCTTCATTAGGCGAGATGTCCATCGCCGCCATTTCATCAAAGTCAGTGGTGTAAAAGCGCGGCGTCAGCAGCGTTTCCTTTGCAGGAGCTTTGATGCCGGGGCGAAGTTCTTGAAAATCTGGTTTCTTGAGAGAATCTACCATCGGTCTAAACTGCTCGTTCTAAAGTGCTCGTTCTAGAGGTTGGTCTGGACGCTGATCACGCCATCAAGTCTATCAAGTCAACCCATCCTCCGAGCAACTTTATACGTTAAGAGTTGATACATACTGTTATTATTCGCAACAAATATCCGCTGCTATCCTCCCACCCCTTTTCCCTATCGTTTCCATAGAAAAAGTGAAACCGCTATTCGCAGTTCCACCCGATAGGATTGTCTAAATTTTCTAAGAGAAGTTCGGTCAGCCGACCCAGGCAATCAGGTCAACGCTTCCAGATAATCGCGAATGCGGTTGCGCCGCTTGGGTTGCCGCAGCTTCTGTAAAGCCTTGGCCTCAATTTGCCGCACCCGCTCCCGTGACAGATCCAGCGCCCGACCAATTTCCGCCAGGGAGTAGGGATTGCCATCTCCCAACCCGAAGCGCATCCGAATCACGTCCCGCTCACGGGTGGTCAGATCGGTGAGCAACTGCTGCAGATCTCGGTGCAGCGACTCCCGCATCAGCATTTCTTCTGGGGAAACACAGTCGGTTTCCAGCAGCTCACCCAGTTCCGTATCCCGCTCTTTGCCCACCTTAGTTTCCAGGGAAACGGAGCG
The DNA here is from genome assembly GCA_035285585.1 of Synechococcales cyanobacterium. Taxonomy (GTDB): domain Bacteria; phylum Cyanobacteriota; class Cyanobacteriia; order CAKZMO01; family CAKZMO01; genus JAYKGU01. The sequence continues at coordinate 70,653 of JAYKGU010000164.1, read as the reverse complement.
GGGCACCCGCAGCAGTACCTCCCGCACCTGGGGCGGCGTCATGTCCAGCTCGGTGGCGATGTCCTCAATGGTGGGGGTGCGGCCTTTGAGCTGGGAAATTTTGCGCTGGGCCTTCTTAATTTTGTTGAGCTTTTCAGTGATGTGAACCGGGAGGCGAATGGTGCGGCTTTGAGTGGCGATCGCCCGCGTAATCCCCTGCCGAATCCACCAGTAGGCATAGGTGCTGAACCGGTAACCCTTGGTGGGGTCAAACTTGTCCACCGCCCGCTCCAGGCCCAGGGTACCTTCCTGGATCAGATCCAATAGCTCCAATCCCCGATTTTGGTACTTCTTGGCCACCGACACCACCAGACGCAGGTTGGCCTTGATCATGTGATCCTTGGCGTTGATCCCCTCAGCCTGAATTTGCTCCAGCTCAGAGAGGGGCATCTGGGCGATGGCGGCCCACTGGTGCTTGCCCTCGGTGAGAAAGGCTTTCAAATCGGCAACGGTAGTGCCAAACTCGGAGGCCCATCGCTCCCATGAGGGACGATGCCCCAGGTTGGAGTGGAGGCGATCGTGGGTCTCAATGAGCTTGACGTAGCGCTGGAGGACTTCATCATCTTTTGCTGCAGCCTCATGGCACAAATCCAACAGTCGCATGTAGCGCTGCACTTTTTGGGCTTCAGCGACCTCTTCATCGCGTCCCAGTAGCCGGACCCGGCCAATTTCTTGAAGATACATCCTGACCAGATCAGTGGTGCGCCGACTGGCACCGCGATTAAGGGCTTGTGCCTCAGCATCATCGAAGTCCAGGTTGACCAACTCAACATCGACAGAACCGTCAGCCATTCGGTCTGCCAGGGCACTGGCTTCAAAAGCACTATCATCAAAGTCGCCGTTATTTGGATCAGCGTCGTCTGCCTCAAAACCTGCCGGTTTCGATGATTGATCAGAATCAAGTTCAGCGTAGGGTGGTTGTGCTGGGATAGGTTGTGCAGGCATAGTGATCGTCTCAGTTGCTCCAGATAACAAGGGGGCAATCTCAGTATTCGAAGGTATTATTCCCGCGATTACTGACCAACTAACATTTCAGGGAGTTCCGAACAGGTAACCTGGCTATATCAGGCACTTCACAGCAGTGTAGACCGATTCAGCAGGTCTCTTTATCAAGAGGAGCCAAAGATCTAGCTCAGTATGTGAAACCTTCAACATATGACTCGATCTCTTACGGATATTTAATGAAGGAACGATGATGCCAGTTGTTGCCGCGCCAGCTTTAGATTGATCTACAGCCCTGCGATGGCTGATTCCTGACAGATTTCAGCCCTTCAGTAAAACGGGAGGCAAACAATTGCCTCCCGTCAGATCTTCCTGGTGGAATGTTGTTAGTTGTGTGGACGCTGTTTCAGTAATTTAATCGGCCTATCCAGCGGGGGTTAGAACCTTTTCTGCCGATACCTCAGCACTCACTTCCGGCGTATCTGCCTCCGAAGGCGGCACTACCTGCCAGAACCTGGGTAGATATTCAGCCCAGGCATCTAGAATTTGCTTTGCCCGTTTGCTGCCCGTGCGTTCAAAATGAGCTTGGATCAGGGACTTGAGCTGTACTTCACCTGACGGAGCCGTGACTCGCTGAATTTTGACAATCTCAGGATTCACCTTAGCCGGGAAAGCCGGATCTTCGTCCAGGAAGTAGGCCAGACCGCCCGTCATGCCTGCACCAATATTTCGTCCGGCCCGACCCAGCACCACCACGACGCCACCTGTCATGTACTCGCAGCAATGATCCCCGGCCCCTTCGATCACCGCCTGCCCTTTGGAGTTGCGCACCGCAAAGCGCTCGCCCGCCTGGCCGTTGGCGTACAAAACGCCGCCTGTCGCGCCATAGAGACAGGTATTGCCGACGATGACATTTTGGGCTGAGTCATAGGTGGCTTCGGGCAGAGGTTTGATAATAATCTCGCCGCCGTGCATGCCCTTGCCCACGTAATCATTGGCTTCGCCTTCGAGCCGCAACGTCATCCCCGGCAGGTTGAAGGCTCCAAAGCTCTGCCCAGCGCTGCCCTTGAAGTTTAGGGTAATCTGTCCTTCAAAACCGGTGTTGCCATACTGTTGGGCGATCGCCCCTGCTACCCGCGTCCCCACCGTACGATCGGTGTTAAGAATAGCAACGGTTTTCTCGACGCTGCCCTGGTGGGCGATCGCCTCCTGGATTGCCGGATCCTGAAGAATCTGATCATCTAGAATCGGGCCATTGCTGTGGACGGGTTCGTGGTCAAGCCAGCTCCGATCCTGCCGCACGTCAGGGAGCTGGAGCAGGCAGTTCAGGTTGAGAGCCTGGGTCTTGGTGAGGCGCTCCAAGCGGCGGGTTTGCAGCAGGTCAGAGCGACCAACGATCTCCCGCAAAGAACGGTAGCCCAGGCGGGCCAGGAGCGATCGCACCTCCTCGGCTACAAAGTAGAAGAAATTCACCACATGCTCCGGCGTACCGGTAAAGCGCTTACGCAGCTTTTCCTGCTGGGTGGCGACGCCCACCGGGCAGTTATTGGTGTGGCAGATGCGGGCCATGATGCAGCCCTCGGCAATCATGGCGATGGAGCCAAAGCCATATTCCTCAGCCCCCATGAGGGCGGCCATCACCACATCCCAGCCCGACTTGAGGCCGCCATCGGCCCGCAAAATGACGCGATCGCGCAACTCATTTTCCATCAGCACCCGATGCACCTCGGTGACCCCCAGTTCCCAGGGCACGCCTGCGTGCTTAATGGAACTCAGGGGCGAGGCTCCCGTACCGCCGTCATGGCCAGAGATTTGGATGATGTCAGCATTCGCCTTGGCCACGCCAGCGGCGATCGTGCCGATGCCAATCTCTGCCACCAGCTTCACCGAAACCTGGGCCGCCGGGTTGATCTGGTGCAGGTCAAAAATGAGCTGGGCCAGATCCTCAATGGAGTAGATGTCGTGGTGCGGCGGCGGCGAAATCAGCGGCACCCCTGGCTTGGAGCGGCGCAGCATGGCAATGTAGGGACTTACCTTCTTGCCAGGGAGCTGTCCCCCTTCCCCAGGCTTGGCTCCCTGGGCCATTTTGATTTCAATCTGCTTGGCGTTCATCAGATACTCGGGCGTAACGCCAAAGCGCCCCGACGCCACCTGCTTGATGGCCGAGCTGGCCGTATCCCCATTCCGCAGACCCTGGAGGTGGGGCATCAGCGGCGAGTGGCCATTTTCGTCCACATCCGCCAGCACCTGGTAGCGGGTGGGGTCTTCGCCGCCTTCCCCGGAATTGGACTTGCCGCCGATGCGGTTCATGGCCACCGCCAGGGTTTCGTGGGCCTCGCGGGAGAGCGCCCCCAGGGACATGCCCCCAGTGCAGAAGCGGCTGACGATCGCCTCCACGGGTTCAACTTCTTCGAGGGGGATGGAAGGGCGATCGCTCTGGAAGTCCAGCAAGTCCCGCAGCGCTGTAATCGGTCGCTGGGCGATGTGGGTCTGGTAGACCTCGTAGTGGTCGTAGTCCTTTCCAGCAACGGCTTTGTGGAGGGCCTTGGCCATCTCCGGACTGTTCATGTGATACTCGCCTCCAGGACGGTACTGGATGAAGCCAAAGTTTTGCAGCTTCTTCGCCGTCAGCTCGGGGAAAGCCCGCCGATGGATGGCGCTGACCTCCTGGGCCAGCTCCGTCACCGTTAGACCACCAATGCGGGACGTGGTGCCCCGGAAGGCCAGGTCGAGCAGATCGCCACCGATGCCAATGGCTTCAAAGATCTGCGCCCCGTGGTAGCTGGAGAGCAGCGAAATGCCCATCTTGGAAAGAATCTTCAGCAGCCCCACCTCGACGGCTTTGCGATAGTTCTGCTGGGCCTCTTCCACCGTTAGCGAATCAATCCGCCCTTTCTCCATCAGGGTCTGGGTCTTGGGACTCATCCACCAGTGACGCACCGTTTCCCAGGCCAGGTAGGGGCAGACCGCACTGGCCCCATAGCCGATCAAGCAGGCAAAGTGGTGGGTGCTCCAGCACTGGGCCGTGTCCACTACGAGGGACGCCTTCATGCGCAGTCCCTGACGGATCAGGTGGTGATGAACCGCGCCGACAATCAGCAGGGGGGGGATGTAGGTGTACTGCTCGCTGGTGCCATCGGGGGTGCCGTTGGGACAGAGGCGATCGCTCAAAACCAGCACCTTCGCCCCTGCCTGAACCGCCTCCGTCGCCTGCTGACAAACCTGCTCAACGGCTTGCTGCAAACCCGCCGGGCCGTGCTCTACGAGATAGAGAGTGGACAAATCCTGGGTTTGAAATTCTGAATCTCGAATTTCAGCTAATTCGGCATCGTTGAGAATGGGCGACTCTAGCTTGAGCAGTCGGGCATACTCGGGGCGCTCCTCCAGCAGATTGCCCCGCTCACCGAGCTGCATCGAGAGAGACATCACCAGGCTTTCCCGCAGGGGGTCGATGGGGGGGTTGGTAACCTGGGCAAATCGCTGCTTGAAGTAGTCGTAGAGTAAACGAGGTTTTTCCGACAGCACGGCCAGGGGCGTATCGTCTCCCATGCAGAAGGTGGGTTCTTTGCCCTGGGCCGCCATCGCCTCAATGATCATCTCCACATCTTCGGTGGTGTAGCCAAAGGCTGCCTGCTGCCGCAGCAGGGCCGTTTCCTCTAAGTTCGGATTTGCCTTAAAGGGCTGGAGAGCCAGATCCCGGCGATTTTCCTGGAGCCACTGGCCATAGGGCTGGGCACCGGCAACCCGCTGCTTAATTTCCCAGTTCTTCAGGACTTCGTGGGATTCCAGGTCAACGGCGATCGCCTGCCCCGGCCCCAGCCGTCCCTTCTCCACAATTTCCTCCTCCGCTAAAGGCACCACCCCAGCTTCCGACGCAACGACAACGCAGCCATCGCGGGTAATGCAGTAACGGGCGGGACGCAGGCCATTGCGATCCAGGGCTGCGCCAACTGTCTTGCCGTCACAGAACACCAGCAGGGCTGGCCCGTCCCACGGTTCTTGAATGCCGCTGAAGTATTCGTAAAAGTCTACGATTTCCGGATGATCGGCCAGATCCGGCTGGTTCTGATACGCCTCCGGCACCATCATCATTAGCGCTTCCAGGGGACTGCGGCCCGATCGCACCAGCAGCTCAAGCACGTTATCCAGGTTGGCCGAGTCGCTGTTTTCGGCATTGACAACGGGTTTAAGGACTTCGAAGCGATCGCCCCACACCGGATGGGCCAGATCGGCTTCCCGCGCCATCATCCAGTTGATGTTGCCCAGCAGAGTGTTAATTTCACCATTGTGCCCCAACAGCCGCATGGGCTGAGCCAGGGGCCAGCGGGGCATGGTGTTGGTGCTGAAGCGGCGATGGTAGAAGGCGAAGGGGCTGACGTAATCCGGATTCTTCAGATCCAGGTAAAACTCGCCCAGCACCGCCGAACGCACCATGCCCTTGTAGACGATTGTGCGGGAGGAGAAGGAGCAGAAGTAGAGGTCGCGCAGGGATTCGGCAGTTTCCTCGTCGAGACTGGCCATGATGGCCAGCACCGCGTGGCCGATGCGGCGGCGCAGCACATACAGATCCCGCTCAAAGTCATCATCTCCCAGAGCCAGCACTGGGGGAGCAGCCGCTTTGACAATGATCTGCTCAATCGTGGGCTGGTTCTCCTGCGCCTGCCGTCCCAAAACAGCAGGATTGACGGGTACCGCTCGCCAGCCAACCGTGGCAAAGCCCGCTTCGATAACGCCCTGCTCGATCGCTTGGCGAGCGAACGCCGCTGCCTCCTCATTCTGAGGCAGAAACACCATGCCAACTGCTAAGCGGTCATCGGGCGACAGAGACTGGCCCTGGGATGCAGCCCACTGGCGCAGAATTTCCCAGGGAATAGCCGCCAGCAGCCCGGCCCCGTCACCCGAATCCTGGTCGGCGCTGCAGCCTCCCCGGTGCTCCAGGCAGGTCAGGGCCGCCAGTGCTTTGTCCAGGAGCGATCGCGAGGGCCGTCCCTGCTGATCAGCGATAAAGCCAACTCCACAGGCATCCCGCTCTTCTACCAGCCATCGCTGTCCAGCAAACCCATCCGGTGAACCCTGGCTGTAAACTCGATTTGGATGATTCACGCTCATATTACCTATCTAGATGACGGCCCTTCTTGTTGCAGATGTTTCAGTATGTCAGTTTCCGGAACAGCGTAAGCCCTACGCAGAGTAAGTCCCATACCAAGGTGGATTGAGGCTGCGCAATTTTCCTGATCCCCAGGTCAGACTCAATTAGCACTGATGGGCAACTCGAACCTCATTACAATTCGTTGCAATTGAGTGACAAGGTGCGAGCAAGTTCAGCGATCTTATAGAAAAGCAGCGATGCTTGGCAATCCCTTCATTCATGGCAGTGGCGGTGGCGATCGCCACCAGATGATCTGTCAGGCTATCCGGATTGTTGATGATGGCGATCGCCCAGGGAGATTACAGCCTACTATTTGCCCTCAGCACCCAGACCAGCGAAGTTTCTCGCCTCACGACCCCACGGGCACAACCGACTACTGGCACTGCTACATGAGCATTTCCCCTTAAACCCTATCCGAGAACTCCATCTGGGTTAGGGATTCCCAAAACTCGGTCGAGTTTTCAGATGAACACTCAGCAGACCAGATGTTCCCATTATGAAACTAAATATTGATATCAGCGTCATTGTTTCTTGATACTTGCTGCGTCCGCGTGGTGGAACGACCGGAGCGAAGGGATGACCCCCTGGAAACATCTCCAAGCTCTGCATCCGGATAATCTGAATCTGAGATCTGTATCCATCCGGAATCGCTCTAATTTAGCGCTGCTGTCCACGCCACAAGTCGTATGTATCAAGGTGCCTACTTTTTCGTTCGAGTCGTTTCAAAAGTCATCCCAGGTGAGTAGACAGCTTCTAGGTAATCGGCAAAGCTGTAGGGAACAGGTCACCGTGAATTGACCGTCGAATAATGTGATAAGTAGGTAGCCATAAGTAAGCGAAGCTATGTTGGGGTGCTCCACATGATAGCTCCATTGATTTTGGGCTAATTACTTAGGGGTGGGGTGTCAAAACTTGGCAAAAGATTAGGGAACACTAAGCTGTGCATAAAGAAACTGTCAAGATTGAGTGTTACAGGGGATTTCGGATGACAGCGTAATGGGGTGGTCTGTTATCGTGGTGGACAATTGCTCCACCGCTATGATCACTGGCGGGCTGATTCCTGTGTCGGTTTCGCTTGCTCCTGATTCAATCGAGCTTAAGTCATTCAACCGCCAGAGCTGCAGGTATCAATTGTTACGGCGACCTACTGTTGTGTGCTCCGTGGCCATCTGTGCCTGCTTCTCACCCATAAACTTCTCACCCATAAAAATTAGTATCTGAAACCGACACGGGTTTGTGTCCTACCTCCCACCAGTCATACCTATGCAAAGGGCTGCTTCAGCAATTGAGTTTTTGTTCCCGAAGCTAGTACCCGGCACCACCGCTGTTAACGATCGCCTTATCTTTACTTCACATTAACTTTACATTAAGGAGAATTCGCCATGGTTCAAGCTAAAGAAGTCATTCAAGCTCCAACAAGCGCGCCTTCTGCCCCAAGTGCTAAAGGAGTTGCAGCAACAGAATTGCGCCCCTGGGGATCGTTTACGGTACTCGAAGAGGGCAAGGGCTACAAAATTAAGCGGATTGAGGTTAAGCCGGGGCATCGCCTGAGCCTGCAAATGCACCACCACCGGAGTGAACACTGGATTGTTGTCTCTGGAACCGCACGGGTTGTATGTGGCGAGTCCGAAACCCTTCTCGGCTGCAACCAGTCCACCTACGTACCACCCTGCACCAGCCACCGCCTCGAAAATCCTGGCGTCATTCCTCTCGTGTTAATCGAGGTACAAAACGGTGAGTATCTGGGTGAAGATGACATCATTCGTTTCCAGGATGATTACTCCCGCGCCAAAGCTGACGGGCAGAAATAAATTATTTCAAAATAATGAGCCTTATCAGGCTTTTCAACATCAGTCGTTGTAAAATTTGAACCTGCTTTAGTTTACTGCTAAAGCAGGTTTTTAATTTATGCCCAGGACGAATTAGCCCTGAGACCTACCCTCGCTTAATGATTCAGGTAACCCATGCCGCCATTCAAGAAATGAGCCGTCTGCAGTCAAAGCAGGCTGTCTCACCTACTGTAAATGTTCGATTTGGGGTCGCGCCTGGAGGATGCGAAACAGTTCACTACACGCTGTCGTTTAATGCCTCGACGACGGACGACGATCAAGTCGTCCTGATTGGGCCTCTCCAGTTAGTGATCGCCAAAGCACATCAGGCCTATCTCACAGATGTCACAATTGACTACTCCGAAGATTTAATGGGAGGTGGATTTCGGTTTCACAACCCCCAGGCCCAATCCACCTGCGGCTGCGGCAATTCGTTTTCGATCGACTCACCAGATTTAGATGACGCCAGCATCAGTCCTTAGCAGCATTTCCTGACAATAGGTCAGCGCATTTAAATTCAGGTTAGAAAACCGAGGCGCTCACCCGGTTTTCTAACCTTCGTTTTTCAAGGCAGTTCCACTTAGCTAATTTTTATTTGACGACTTAACGGATTCGGTGGTACCATAGGAGACTGTTGAAAACGAATGTTGAACACGAGCAGCCAAGCGAATACCCATGCCCACCATCCAGCAGCTTATTCGAAGTGAGCGACAAAAATTAAAGCAGAAAACGAAGTCCCCAGCGCTGAAGAGTTGTCCTCAGCGCCGTGGTGTGTGTACGCGGGTTTACACCACAACGCCCAAAAAACCGAACTCCGCACTTCGGAAGGTTGCTCGGGTCCGACTTACGTCTGGCTTTGAGGTTACGGCCTATATTCCAGGAATCGGTCATAACCTCCAGGAGCACTCTGTCGTAATGATTCGAGGCGGTCGGGTTAAGGATTTGCCCGGGGTTCGTTACCACATTATTCGTGGGACATTGGATACGGCCGGTGTTAAAGATCGTCGCCAAGGGCGGTCTAAGTACGGTGCAAAACGCCCTAAGAGCTGATTTCCTCGCCAAACTGTTATCTTTAATTAGACTAGAATCCACTTAAGGTTTTTCAATCAATCATGTCGCGTCGTACAGCAGTTCAGAAGCGCCCTATCCATCCAGACTCCAAATACAACAGCCGCCTGGTTAGCATGATGGTTAGCCGGATCATGGAAAGTGGGAAAAAATCACTTGCCTATCGGATTATCTACGATTCATTCCAGATCATTGAAGAGAGGACTGGTGGTGATCCGCTAGAAACTTTTGAGCGAGCTGTGCGGAACGTCACGCCTCTTGTAGAGGTCAAGGCGCGACGAGTCGGCGGTGCTACTTATCAGGTCCCAATGGAGGTGCGCTCCGATCGGGGTGTTGCACTGGCGCTCCGCTGGCTCATTCAGTTTTCTCGCCAGCGAAGCGGTCGCACGATGGCCATGAAGCTGGCCAACGAACTGATGGATGCCGCCAATGAAACGGGTAGCGCAATTCGCAAACGAGAGGAAACTCACCGAATGGCGGAAGCGAATAAAGCTTTTGCCCACTACCGCTACTAGGGCGATCGCGACTTCTATGTTGTTTTTTGATGAGATCCTGCTCCTGGTCAAGGTTTAAAAGTATAAAATCTTAACAGGTGTGTCACAACTGTTAATCGAGTTGCGACAGAAGCTAAGGAGGTAGCTGTGGTTCGTAATATCCCGCTTGAACGGGTACGCAACATCGGAATTGCTGCACACATTGATGCGGGCAAGACAACAACAACAGAGCGAATTCTCTTCTATTCCGGTGTGGTTCACAAAATCGGAGAGGTCCATGAGGGTACGGCAGTAACCGATTGGATGGCGCAGGAGCGGGAGCGGGGTATTACGATTACTGCTGCTGCAATCAGCACCAATTGGAACGATCACCGCATCAATATTATTGATACGCCAGGTCACGTAGATTTCACCATCGAGGTCGAGCGCTCTATGCGTGTGCTGGATGGTGTTATCGCAGTCTTTTGCTCGGTTGGCGGGGTGCAGCCCCAGTCCGAAACGGTCTGGCGACAGGCCGACCGGTATCGGGTACCCCGTATTGCCTTCGTTAACAAAATGGATCGCACAGGCGCGAACTTCTTTAAAGTTTACGAGCAGATACGCGATCGCCTCCGGGCCAACGCTGTTCCGATTCAAATCCCCATCGGTGCAGAAGATGGCTTTAGGGGTGTGATTGACTTGGTCGGGATGCGCGCGCGTATTTACAACGATGATCTTGGTGTCGATATGGAAGATACCGAAATCCCAGAGGAAGTGCGCGAACTAGCCGAGGAGTACCGGGCCAATCTCGTAGAAGCGGTTGCCGAAACCAACGATACTCTAACCGAAAAATACCTGGAGGGAGAAGAGTTAACCGCTGAAGAGATTCGCTCAGGCATTCGCCAAGCCACTATCCAGGGCACAATGGTTCCCATGCTTTGCGGTTCTGCCTTTAAGAATAAGGGTGTACAGCTCTTGCTCGACGCTGTTGTTGATTATTTGCCTGCCCCACCGGAGGTTCCTGCCATTCAAGGTACTTTACCTGATGGCACTGAGGTAACGCGCCCTGCATCTGATGATGTGCCCTTCTCGGCACTGGCTTTCAAGGTAATGGCTGATCCGTACGGACGCCTGACTTTTATCCGAGTTTACTCAGGGGTGTTGGAGAAGGGAAGTTACGTTCTCAATTCCACAAAAAGTGACAAAGAGCGAATTTCTCGCCTGATCATCTTGAAGGCAGATGAGCGCATCGAAGTAGATGAGCTGCGGGCAGGAGATCTCGGTGCGGTATTGGGGCTGAAAACTACCACTACAGGGGATACCCTCTGTGCCCAGAACGCCCCCGTGATCCTCGAATCTCTCTACGTTCCGGAGCCAGTAATTTCCGTTGCGATCGAGCCGAAGACAAAGCAGGATATGGAAAAGCTGTCAAAAGCGCTGCAGTCGTTATCGGATGAAGACCCGACTTTTCGGGTGAGCACCGATTCGGAAACCAATCAAACGGTGATTGCAGGTATGGGGGAGCTTCACCTGGAAATTCTCGTTGACCGAATGTTGCGGGAATTTAAGGTTGAAGCAAATATCGGCGCACCTCAAGTTGCTTATCGCGAAACGATTCGTAAAGCAACTAATGCCGAGGGCAAGTTCATCCGCCAGAGCGGTGGGAAAGGACAGTATGGACACGTCGTCATTGAAGTTGAACCGGGCGAGCCTGGAAGTGGCTTCGAATTCGTTTCCAAAATTGTCGGTGGTTCTATCCCTAAGGAGTACGTTTCCCCTGCGGAAAGTGGTATGAAGGAAGCCTGCGAATCGGGTATCCTGGCAGGCTATCCGGTGATTGACTTGAAGGTGACCCTGGTAGATGGGTCATATCATGAGGTAGACTCCTCAGAGATGGCTTTTAAGATTGCTGGTTCAATGGCAATTAAGACTGCCGTAATGAAGGCTGCTCCCGTTCTTCTAGAACCCTCAATGAAGGTTGAAGTCGAAGTTCCTGAGGAGTTTTTAGGTGACGTGATGGGAGACTTAAACTCCCGTCGAGGTCAAATTGAGGGTATGGGCTCGGAGGAAGGTATTGCCAAGGTGACGGCTAAGGTGCCATTGGCAGAGATGTTTGGCTATGCTACAGACATTCGGTCTAAAACGCAGGGTCGAGGCATCTTTTCCATGGAGTTCAGTAACTATGATGAGGTGCCTCGCAATGTTGCGGAGGCAATCATCGCTAAAAACAAAGGGAACGCATAATTAGTCAGAGATAAGGACACGTAACTCATGGCACGCGAAAAGTTTGAAAGAAACAAACCACACGTTAACATCGGCACCATTGGTCACGTTGACCACGGTAAGACCACTTTGACTGCCGCCATTACGATGGCACTGGCTGCCAAGGACAAGAATATCAAAGCTCGTAAGTACGACGAGATTGATGCCGCTCCTGAGGAGAAGGCTCGTGGGATCACGATCAACACGGCCCACGTAGAATACGAAACCGCAAGCCGCCACTACGCCCACGTCGATTGCCCCGGTCACGCTGACTACGTGAAAAACATGATCACGGGCGCAGCTCAGATGGATGGCGCTATCCTCGTTGTTTCGGCGGCTGATGGCCCCATGCCCCAGACCCGCGAGCATATCCTCCTGGCCCGTCAGGTAAACGTGCCTAACCTGGTGGTTTTCCTGAACAAGCAAGATCAGGTTGATGACGAAGAACTGCTCGAGCTGGTTGAGCTAGAAGTTCGGGAGTTGCTGAGCGACTACGAATTTCCGGGAGACGATATCCCCATCACCACCGGTTCTGCGCTAATGGCGGTTGAGGCCATTGATGCGGGTAAGGTAGATGATCCTTGGGTTCAAAAGATTTACGACCTCATGGAAACCGTTGACGAATACATTCCCACCCCTGAGCGGGATGTGGATAAGCCTTTCCTGATGGCGGTTGAGGACGTCTTCACTATTACCGGTCGGGGAACGGTGGCCACTGGACGGATCGAGCGTGGCAAGGTGAAAGTTGGTGAGGAGGTCGAGATTGTTGGCCTTCGCGATACCCGCAAGACCACGGTGACCGGGATTGAGATGTTCCGGAAGAGCTTGGACGAAGGGATGGCCGGTGATAATGCCGGACTTCTGCTCCGAGGCTTCAAAAAGGAAGACATCGAGCGCGGCATGGTAATTGCCAAGCCTGGTTCCATTACGCCTCACACCGAATTCGAGTCTGAAGTGTACGTCCTGAAGAAGGAGGAAGGTGGACGCCATACACCCTTCTTCGCAGGATACCGGCCCCAGTTCTTCATCCGAACAACGGATGTAACTGGCACGATCAAAGCTTACACCTCTGATGCGGGCGAGAACGTGGAAATGGTGATGCCGGGCGACCGCATCAAGATGACGGTTGAGTTAATCAACGCCGTCGCTATTGAGCAGGGAATGCGCTTCGCAATTCGTGAAGGTGGTCGGACGATCGGCGCAGGCGTTGTGTCTAAGATCATCAAGTAGGTTGGGTATCTAGTTTGAGCTATCAGCAGTTGAGAGTTTGTTTTCAACTGCTGATAGTTTTTTGCCCCTTAGCGTCTTTTGGAGGTTGGGGGAAAACAATAATCGTGAATTCATGAAGATCAATCACTAATGGCAACTATTCAGCAACAAAAAATTCGTATTCGCCTCAAAGCTTTTGACCGTAGCCTTTTAGACGCTTCGTGTGAAAAGATTGTTGATACGGCCAATCGTACCAACGCAACGGCGATCGGTCCAATTCCGCTGCCTACCAAACGTCGGATTTACTGCGTGCTGCGATCGCCCCACGTAGACAAAGACTCCCGGGAGCATTTTGAGACACGCACCCATCGGCGCATCATTGATATCTATCAGCCCTCATCTAAAACTATTGACGCTCTGATGAAGCTTGATCTTCCTGCAGGGGTTGACATTGAAGTGAAGCTCTAGGTTAGGAGAAGGCGCACCCAAACGCTCAGCGATCATGTCTTGCGTTTTAGATCTTCAGGCGATTGACGCGATTATTTTTGATCTGGGTGGCGTTATTATCAACATTCGCTACGCCAGTACGATTGAAGCTCTAGGCCAGCTCTGCAACCTCTCGGTGGAGAGCCTGTACACTCAGCACAATCAGGTTGGCCTGTTCGATGCTTACGAGATGGGCTGCCTGACCTCTGGCGAATTTCGTCAGGGGCTACGGCAGCTTTTGTGTGTGAGCTGCTCGGACCAGGAGATTGACGACGCCTGGAACGCGATGTTGCTTGATATTCCCAGGCGACGTCTTGATTTGCTTGCTGCCTTGGGGCAACGTAAGCGAATCTTTTTGCTGTCCAATACCAACGAAATTCATAAGCTGGCCTTCGACCAGATTTTTGCAGAAAGCGTGGGAATGACATTGGGGACGATTTCGGACCTGTTTGAGAAGGCATATTACTCTCACCTGATGGGCGATCGCAAGCCTAACCCGAGTATTTTTCAGACAGTTTTAACCGAGAATGGCCTGAATGCCAGCCGTACGCTGTTTATCGACGACACAGCTCGGCATATTGAGGGGGCGCAGTCGGTTGGTCTTAAAACCTGCCACCTCACCCAGGATCAGAGCCTTGAGACGCTATTTCAAATGCTGTAACGTAGGTCAATCATGCAGCGACAAACGGCTTCGAGTGGTACCCCTTGGGAAGACAAAGTTGGCTACTCACGGGTAGTGCGGGCTGGTCAATTTGTTTATGTCTCCGGGACAGTAGCCGCCGACGAAGCGGGCGCGATTCAGCATGTCGGTGATCTCTACGGACAGTCAGCCTACATCTTGCGCAAAATTGAGACTGCCCTGATGGCGGTGGGAGCAAATTTGACCGATGTGGTGCGGATTCGCGCCTATGTGGTCAATATGGATGATTACGAGCAATTTGCAAAGGCTCACCATGAATTTTTTGCCCACATTCGCCCCGCCAACACCCTCGTTGAGGTTAGCCGACTTGCAACTCCCGATGTGCTCGTGGAAATCGAGGCAGACGCCATCGTTTCAGAATCTTAAGAACGCTGCATGAAATACGACTGGATTGTGGTTGGTAACGGTATCACTGGGGCAGCCGCGAGCTATGAACTGGCCAAAGCGGGCGCAGCCGTGCTGCTGCTTGACCGACATCAGCAAAATCAGGGGGCGACCCGCTATAGCTATGGCGGCATTGCCTACTGGTCAGGAACCACGCCCCTACTGCAACAGCTCTGCCAGGAAGGACTTGAGCGCCATCGTCACCTTAGCGATGAACTTGGGGCCTCAACTCAATTTCGAGAGCTGGATCTAATCCTAACTCTACCTGTGGATGGCGATCCGGATGCGATCGCCGCTGCCTACGCCAACTGTGAAATTCCACCCCAGCGGCTTACCCCTCAGGAGGCGGAGGAACTCGAACCTCTACTAAATCCTCAGGCGATCGCCGGAGCTTTAACCGTTAAGCACGGTCATGTGGATCCAGTGTGCTTCCTACAGGCTTATAATCAAGCATTTCAGCATCGGGGGGGAGTCCGGCGGGTAGCAGCCGTTACTGATCTGTGGCAGCAGGGCGATCGCGTTCAGGGCGTGATGACGGAGATGGGGGCGATCGCGGCGGGCAACGTCCTGATATGTGCGGGCGGGCTGAGCCGGGACTTACTGTATCGAGCCGGTTTGCCGATATCACAGTTTTTTACCCATGCGGAGCTAATCGAAATTTCCAGTCAGGAAACTTCTGGCTGTCAAGCGCTACGATCCCTGGTGATGCCTGCGGACTTAAAGCGATTCAGTCTCGAAGCGGCGGCCAGTCGCCCTGAAGCAGCGCTAGCCTGGCAGGAGTCGGGGCAGGAAGTAGTGCCCTCTATTTTGGACGCAGGCGCAATCCAATTTCAAACGGGACGATTGATCCTGGGACAGGTTAGCCGCGCTCTGAGCGATCCGTTTGCGTCCGTGGATGCGGGCCGCAGCGAGGCATCAATCCGCGATGGTGTGAGCAAAATCCTTCCCAGCCTGGGGTACCTGCCGGGGCGCTGGCACCATTGCCTGGTTGCTTTTAGCGGCGATCGCCTCCCGTTGATTGGCCCGGTACCTGGCGTGGAGGGCGTCCATCTCTTTTCAGGATTTGGCAACCCCTTTGCCATTCTCCCGTCGCTGGCAGCCCGGTTCGCAACCCACGTCACCCAGGAGCCAGACAGGATTATTTCCCAACTGAACCCAAACCGGCCCAGTCTTAGGAACTGCCCTTAGACCTGCCAAGTGTTTTAACGGTTGAGTTGAGCAACTCACTGCTTTCCAGGAAAGCTTTGGTCAGGTGGCGTTGTAGAAATCCGTGGGCGAAAGTACAGCCTGCTCCTAACAGCAGCCCCGATCCCAGGGCTTTTTGACCTGCCACCCAGCCGAGGATCCCCAGCACCAGGAACACTGAGGCAACCCCCCAAGCCGCTGCCAGGGTGATTGCCAGAATTTGACGCGCCCTATCGGTTGTCATAGTTTCGATGGTTTCAGGGTTGGCAACCTGGTGGATGGCGTGTTGACGCGCCTGATAAGTTGCCCCATCCAGCTGGTAGTAGGTGCCCAATTGATCGTCACGAAGGCTGGCGACGGAATAGAGGCCAAACTTTTTGGCATGGGCGATCGCCAGCCGGATCTGCTTTTTGGTAGCAATCGGGGCAAATGCTTCAAAAACAGACTCGCGATAGACCCCAGTTTTAGCCATATCGAGGATCCGCTGGCTTAATTCGCTGACGGAGGGGCGCTGGGTAAGGAGGGTCATGGGGCAAAAGGCAGCGAAAGGAAGGGCGATCGCCTACTCCTTGACAACAGCAGGCATTGACATGCTAGCATCGGCGCAGAAGTAGTGCAAGTGAACCACTAGTCTTTCAAGGCTCCATTCGTTCCATGTAAGTGAGTTCCGCCAGCAACTTCACGAACTCGATAAATAGGTCGGCCCTGGGATTCGTGATAGGTACGCATTAACAACTCTGCCAGCAGGCCAAAACTGAAGAGCTGAATTCCTGCAAGAAATAACACAACCGCCAGGATGAGCAGCGGACGATTGCCAATATTTTGGCCAAACCCCAGTTTCAGCACCGTCAGGTAAAGCCCCAGGAGCGATCCCAGCCCCAGGGCACCAAGGCCGAAGAAGCCAAAGACGTGCATCGGACGGGTTAAAAATTTCTTGATAAAGAAAATGGTTAGCAAGTCCATTACAACGCGAAATGTCCGCCCCAGGCCGTATTTACTCTGGCCGAAGCGACGGGCGTGATGGCGCACAGGAATTTCCGCGATGCGCGCCCCTTCGATAAAGGCCAGGGCGGGTAGAAAGCGGTGCAGCTCACCATAGAGATTCATATCGGCCACGAGTTCGGCCCGATAAGCTTTTAGGGAACAGCCATAGTCGTGCAGATCAACCTCCGTCACCCGACTGATCAGGAAGTTAGCAATTTTAGAAGGTAACAGGCGGGTAAGAGCGGCATCCTGGCGGTTTTTGCGCCAGCCGCTGACCAGGTCATATCCCTCCCCCAGCTTGTCCAGCAGACGGGGGATGTCTGCCGGGTCGTTCTGCAGGTCGCCATCCATGGTCACAAAAACCGTTCCCTGGGCATGCTTAAAGCCTGCAGCCATCGCTGCCGTTTGCCCGTAGTTGCGACGCAGGAGAACTGCCCGCAGATCAGTGCGGCGGGCAGCCTGTTGACGCAGCAGATCACTAGAGCCGTCGGTGGACCCATCGTCTACACAGACAATTTCGTAGGGAGTGCTCAGGTTGGCCACGGCGTCAGCGATCGCCTCAATTAGCGGCACCAGGCTCTCAACTTCGTTAAAAATAGGGACGATAATGGAAAGCGTCAGGGATTTTTCCCCATTTTGGGTGAAGTTTGGCGGAGCTGCAACCAGCGGCAATTTCATCACAAGCGTTTACCCCAGGCGATATAACCAATGTAGACGACCAATCAACCGTCAAGATACAAGAATACGGCATGGGCAGAATTTTACACCACTGGTTTGATGTTGCCAGGAAAACCTGGACGATAATTGGGGGACTGTGCCAAAAAAAACGAGTGAAGATTGCTTCACTCGCTCATTTGAATTGAGAAATATGGGTGAAAATTGCGGATTGGAAGGATCTCCCAACCATCGCTGGCCTTAGGAGGCGATCGCATCAATCAGATGCGTGGGGCTTACGCTTACGGAGGTTAGCCACGCTCGCCGAACGGCTTGTCGGGAAAGCCAGAGGCTTGATGACCTGATAGCGCCGCTCATCTTCTAACTGCTTCAGCTCGGTGTAATCAACCCAGTGGATGCAGTCAACGGGGCAGGTGTCAATTGCCTCCTGGATAATTTCCTCAGAATCACCATCTTGACGGATAACGCGCGATCGCCCATGTTCCGGCTCGATGTAAAAAGTGTTACGGGCCACATGGGCGCAGTGCTTACAGCCAATGCAGATCACTTCATCGACATAAACGCCTTTTTGCCGAATCGCGCCGCCCAATTCCGGTTCGAATCCAGAACGATCGGGGGACTGCCGCAAGTAGCCCCCCAGTTCGGGTTCGAGGCCGTTTGGATACTGGGCTAAATCACTGTCAAGAGGGTGCTCGTGGCGGCAGTCTTGACCATCACTCATTACGCACTCCAACGTTGCAGAACCAGACGAATGGCTCCATTTTCATCAGCCTTTTGCTCAGCAACGTGGAAACCCTGGTTTGACGCCTCGTTCTTCACTGTGTGGAAAGCGTAGCGCTGGGAAACCTGGTTAAGGAAACCCTGAACCGTCAGTGGCTGCTGCCAGTACTGCAGATCGGCGACCAGCTCATACTCATTGCCGTTCCAGCTAAAGCCGATGTCGTACCCGTTGTCTTGCTGAATCGCAATATCAGCGACGCAGGTTTGACCACGGTAACCCCTGACTTCAGTAGGGCCGGACTTCCAATCGACTCCAGCGTCGGTCAGAGCTGCCTTGAGGGAGTCTAAGTTGCGAATTTGGGTTTTGATCTGGCTAAAGTGAGACATAGTTATCCTGAACAAGCTGACGTTAAACACTAATGAAAACTAAGGGGCAAACCCTGAAACCTCAACCTACCAGTTGCTGTAGCTGGCTTGGGTAGCGGTTGCAGCGGTCTGATTCGTTTGGGCAAAATACTCGGAAGTTTTCTCGCAGTGGAGCACACAGCCAAGCTGTGCCTCAATTGCCTTCGTCACCTCAGCACAGGAGCTTCCCTGAATGCCTGTGACCCTTTCCTCAACCCGCCCATCTGGATGGATGATAAACTCCAGCGTTTCCATGCGACTGACCAAATCGTAAATTTTATCCGGAATCTTTAGTAAGCCTGATGTCGTAAGAAATAAGTCGGTAGCTCCGTCGGGATACCTGCCACCACTGGAGATAGCAGCCAACGCAACCACATCAGTTCAGCAAATAACTCAGTAAATCTGAATACGCCTTCAACTAGCTTAATACAAGACAAGGTCTTGCCTCAGCTAACTGTTAGTTTCGCTTAACTGCCCTGTGCAGTCAAGAAAACCCTGCCCAAGGGATTACCAATGGTCAACCTATGTTTTACCTATTTATTGGCGATTTGCTGGCGATCGCCCCAGGCTAGGATGATCGCTGGATGATCCCTTCAACCCGCTTTAGAGCTGTCTTGGTAAAGGTTGCTATAACCCTGCAGACAAAATTGAGAAGCGGTGGCGATTCCCCCAACTCTGGCGAACCACTCGGATGGTTGACATATCTCGTAACATCACTGAAGAAAATTTAACAATTCAACCCGCAAAAGCCCTTGCTCTTTTGACGGATTTGCCCGCAGTGCCCTCGCACTAAAGGATTAAAACAAATGGTTACATGGCCAGGGCAAGGCCAGTTTAATCACCGGTATTGGGGCTTTCGTACTCTCCCCAGGTGTAAAGATCGTCCATACCAAACCCGTAGGCGTCTAAATCGTCCATCGCCTCCAGCGGGTTGACGCTCTGTACGACAAAGGGCAGGGATGCCCCGATAAGCCCCCGCTTAATGCGCTCTGGGGTTTCTGGAAAGATGACAAACAGGGAATAGGTCTCTTCTGCCCCTTCGCCAAAGATGTGTTTATGGCGAGGTGGCATGATCCAGTCGTACCCTTTATCGAGCCAGATTTGGGTTTGTCGCCAGCGCCCCAAAAGCCCAGAAAAATCCTCGTGGGGGCGATGAATGAAGACGCAGATTTCGACGCCCGTTTTGATTTTCCACTCGGGATCGCACATAAGCACTGCGATTTCGCAGGGGAGCTGCACCAGATCACCCGCCAACAGACTGGGAAAGTGGGTACCCATGGCGGGGGCGTTGCTCCGCAGGCGCACCAGGGGAAGGGGAAGGGTAATCAAACTCTCATCGGGGCGGCGCATACTCGGCAGCATTTCCAGGTAAGGGCGAAATTGCCGGAGTAGACCAATCATGCTCTGATGATCGCTGTATTCTGCTAACAGCTCTTCATATTGGAATTGTCTGACCACCATTACGATTCGGAACGGCTCCTCAAACACGTCTGGTTGAATTCATCGGCCCTGTTGGGAGCAGCCCACCGAGCTAACGGCTAAGACCGCTCCCTGCATTGTAACGAGGTCTCTGGCAGTCCTGACATCCGTAATCTATCGAAAAACTCAGCACCTTGGAGTAGTCGGTGTTTACCGCAAAATTTCGTCGGGCGATCGCGGTGCACTGGTGCGGCGCTCATCCGGGAACTCCAGAGAGATGGGGTTGGGTGGCTCATCCACCAACAAATACCGTTCTCCCCAGCCGCCATTAACGGCCAGAGGGTCGGGGGGGGGCGGTGCCGTGCGCCCGGTGGGTAGGGGAATTTCCTTGACCTGGCTGACCTGAATGTAGCGATCGCCGCTCAAGGTGTAGCGTACCTGGTCACGGGGAAAGGCCAGGTTCACCTGATCTAACTGATCTTCCAGGCGGGGTAGGGTTTCAGAGGGGGTTAGAATCGCCAGAAACAAGACCTGCTCGTGGGGGGTCACCTGGAGCTGGAGCCGTTGCTGGTGTTGCTGCCAGCTCTCCTGAAAAGTGCCATCCGGAGCTATTTCCCAGAGGTTGAGTTGCGATCGCCACCCCTGGGGATTAACCTCGGCTTCGGCATAATCCAGAATTGCGTAAGTCTCATTTTGAACTGTTCCCGGTGCTGCCGTTTCAGCAACAGGCAAATAGCGTACGGCGGCCACTGTGAGTTGGGTCTGCGCGGGTAGGGTAACCTGCCCTGATAGCTCATAGACACCGGGTTCATCGGCTGGTTCTACCTGGATACTAAATTTTGCATCCACTGGACGGTTGAGCAGGGGGACTCGACGGCAGCTCGCTACCAGGCTACCCAGCAGAAACAGCCCCAGGCAGAGCACAGAACGGCAGTTCAGCATGACGTTAAATAAATAAAAGCAAATGGATAAGTTAGGTCAGCGCAATTAAATTCACGTTAGAAAACCGGGGGCGCACCTCCGGCTTTCTAACCTTCGTTTTTCAATGCAGTTCTACTTAGAAGCTTGCAATGTAGGGGAACCGAAATAAGTAGGTAGCCATAAATAAACGAGGCTATCGTCGGAGGGCGCACCCCACCTGCTTTATTGATGTCCAGTTAGGAATCCAGGGCAGCAGGTAGCCCCAAATAAACACAGCGATCGCCAGTGGGCCATTGTTTCAAAGCTCCTCTTCCAGAGCAGGAGAGAAGTTTGGGATGAGGGCGAAATGGCTAAAAGTAGGAAATGGAACCATTAGAACAGAATCAGCCTGGTTAACCTTACAGAGAAACAGCGGCTGGTCAGTAAGTATTTTGAAATGAATTGGCACTGCAAAACTGCATTCAAGCAAGTAGGCGACCACAAGTAAACGAAGCTATCGTCGGGGGGCGCACCCCACGGGATGAACCCCGACTACTTTACCCGACTACTTTAATTTATGGCCAGACACCGAAATTCTTTAGGAAGAGAGCACGCACCGTTTTTTTACGGAAGCTTCATCTGTCTTTATGGGGATTACTTGGAGAATTGCACTATAAATACATAGAGATCTGTCCAGCTTGACAATTTCTTCAGCTTTGATGGGTCAGGGTTTAATTCTCAGTCAAGGATACTTCGATCAGGGTTTATCAACCGACCTGCGAGAGGTGTCATCGCAGCTATTTCAAAGTTAACTTCACAAAATTCAGTTGGTTGTGAAGTTAGCCAACGGTGCATCTCCGCTGTGTACCCCAGTGGGCAACCCTATCTAGCATTTTTGCTTAACTTCATATTTTTGATGCAACCTCTAAAGCAAACGAAATTTTAGACGGAATTTGTATCAAGCGTCCCGAATATCTGCTCAAGATTACCGATTGCCAGGGCTTCTACCACCCATCGACATACGACTTTCCTACGTATAGAAGCGCCCCCATTCGGATCATCCTATGAGTTCTACCCCGAATTATTTAGTTGCAAAGACTAATCGTCAGACTTTGCGAACCATCATTCCAACTGCCCGAAAATCTTATTCCCACCTTACTTCGAGCAACGCGATTACAGCTACTGGCGTCATTCTAGTAGGCGTCAGCAACGGTTTCTTGATGGCTCCGGCCCACGCCGACGAAAAGGGCTTTCTCCTGGAGGAGAGTCCCCCTGGGGCAGGTGCTCAGCCAGCCGATGCCTGGGAGGATGTGGAGCAACCCCGCCTTAATTATCAGGACTGGGCCGTGGAAGCCGATCCGGACTGGTGTTTAGCAAGCGATGGGGAGGAGGACGATGCCTGCTGGGTGGGCTATGCAGATCCCCCTGGGGAAACGGGCGATCGCGCCGACCTTCCAATGGATTGGATCGTCGATGATGAAGCAGTTTTAAAGGAAGATGGCCTGGAGTGGCTGGTGTCAAAGCCAGCCCCCCGTGGGGAGGCGGTTGGAGTTCATCCTTCCACCCTCAGCCTGCTAGTCGAACCGACCGATCAGGCGGCTGATGTCGCGACCATTCAAATTCCGGCGGCCCAGCTTCCATCTGAACCGTTTTCAACCGAACCCTTCCTGGCGGAGTCATTACCAGACGAGCCATTTTCAATGGAGGCGTTTTCAGCCGAGCCACTCTCAGGGGAGTTAGCAGATGGGGCGCTGGTTTGCCCGTGCGAAGCAAGTATCGCCCCCATTTGGCCCTTCCTGAACACCGACCCTCATCCGGACGCCATCGCTCCCATGCCGACCCTGGGCGGGGATGCGCCCAATGGGACGGTTTTAGCCGAGGGCGTCCCGCAAGGGAACGGCACTGGTGCCGCCGCAGATTGGATTGCGGATTGGGATCTGGTGGATTGGGATCTGGCGGATTGGGATCTGGTGGACAGCAGCGGGCCGCCGCCTGCCTGGGATGAGACCAATTGGGATGATCCGGCATTACTGGCTCAAGAAAATCTGGCGTGGCTGATTCCCCAACTATCGAGCTTTTCAGAACGCGATCGCTTCGACCCCTACGCTGCCAGCCTGCTGATTGACCAGGGCGAACAGCGGCGGCAGGCATCCCTGGGGCTGGAGCACTGGGAAACGGTGGTGGCGATCGCCCCCATCGATATTCCCGACCTGGCGGTGCAGTCCTTCCCTGACCTTGCCCCCCCCGCCGCAGCGATAGATCCTGGGGTGCTGCCGCTGGAGGTTGGGGCGATCGCAGATTTGACCAGCCATGCCGATGGTGCACCATTGTCAGCAACCGCCTCTCTGCCGCTGGAGTGGGTCGCCGCCCATCCCGCTGACCAGTTGAGCCTGCCCGTATCGGTGGGCGATCGCCCCAACCCGGCACCATCCGCAGCCCTGCTCCTCAGCCAGACCCCAGACCCCGGCCAGGAAGGCGAGCCGCTCCCAGCCGAGCCGACGCCAGAGGAATCTCCTGGGGAAACCCCCGAAGACGACACCTTCTACAACCCAGAAATCAAAACCCAGGCCGCTTACCTGCTGGAAGGGGACGATTCCTCCGCACGGGGACGGGTGACGGTAACCCAAATCATCAGTCCGTCGCTGATTGCCGGGGCCACGGTGGACTTGACCGGCGGCAACGCCTTCTCCGACTCGCGGGAAGAGGGGTTAAGCCTGAACGAGCTATACCTCACGGCGTCCCTGCCCGACTATCCCAACCTGAGATTTACCGTGGGTTTGATGGACCTCACTTCCTACTTTGACCGCAACAGCTTTGCCAAAGACGCGGTCACCCACTTTTTCAACTCAGTGTTTCAAACCAACCCGGCTTTAAGTGCCAGTGGGATTGCCTCCCGTCCGGGGCTGTTGGTGCGGTTTGACCCTACGGACTTCGTCTCCTTCCGGGCCGCCACCTTCTCCTCCACCCGTGACCTGGGCGACTTTGAGCTGGATGGCTTTGCTGGGGAAATGGCCCTGCGGGCTGGTACCGCCATTCTACGGGCCACCTACGTGACGGCGGAAGACGAGGGGGAGGACGATGGCTTCCGGGAAATCTTCCAGTTCAACCGGGGGGGCGGCAATTTTGGGCTGCGACCGGGCGATCGCGAAGAAGCCTTTGGCCTCAACGGGGAGGTCTTCATTCCCGACCTCAACATGGGCCTGTTTGCCCGCTTTGGCCGGTACAACAACCTGGACCTGGACGAGGGGGGCACCACCTTTAGCTTTGGCTTCAACCTGCTGGACCTGTTTCTGCCGGACGATCGTCTGGGGCTGGGTTACGGGCGGCAGCTTTCCAATAACAGCCTCCGCCGAGACAATGGCGACCCCGTTCCCGACGTGCTGGAGCTGTTCTACGACATCCGGCTAACGCGCAATTTGCGATTTGGGGTGATGCTCCAGCAGCGGGACGGATTTTCCGAAACCGTGGCCGGACTCAGAATTCGGGCCGACTTCGACAATTCAGACTTCAGGAGGATCTTTTAATGACCCAGTGGATGGTGGTAAACCGGCGGTGGCTGGCGTTGGGCTGCCGGATCTTGCTCTGGCTGAGTTCAGTGAGTCTTTCAATCTGCTTGATGGGCACGGTGGGGGGAATGGCTGGCTATGCCCAAACCGCCGCCGCCAATCGCGGGTATGAACTACTGGAGCGGGGCTGGGTCAACGATGCCATTGACGCCTTCCGCCGTGCTCTGCAGCAGGATGCCAATGATTTGAGTGCCCGGTTGGGGTTGGCGATCGCCTATCAGCGGGCCGGGCAGGATGACAACGCCTGGCAAACCTATCAGCAGGTGCTGGCCCAGGCCCCCAACAATTCCACGGCTCTGGCAGGGGTGGGGCTGCTGGGAGGCTATCGTCCCGAATGGCAGGCCCAGGGTATTCAGGCCCTGAACGCCCTGATCGAGCTGGAGCCAGACAATTCCGAGGCCCGTGCCCAGCGGGCCTTACTGCTGTCTTACCAGGGGCGGTTTGGGGAGGCGCTGATGGACTATGAGCGGTTGCTGGCCACTGCCCCTTCCACCAGTGTGCTCATCGGTGCCGCCCAGGCCTATACTTACAGCGGCGATTATGCCCAGGGGCTGGCCCTGTTTGAGCGGGTCGGTCAGATTCCCAATGACGCGGTGACCGCCTATGCCCTGGCGCTTCAGGAAACGGGACAGACCGCGATGGCAGTGCAGGTGTTAGCCACGCGGCTCGCTACCGCCAACCTGTCCGCTAGTCAGGCAGTTCAAATCCGTTCAGCCCTGGCGGTGGCCTACCACGCCAATCAGCAGCCGGATGAGGCGATCGCCACCCTGGCCCCCCTGCGAAACGATGAATCGGCCATCCTCCCCCTGGCCCGTGCCCTGAGTGCCATTGCCCGTCGCGATCGCAACGACACTCTGTACGACGAGGCCAGCGCCCTCTACCAGCGTGCCCTCACCCAAACCGCTGCTCCCTCCGTTGGGTTAATGACAGAAGTGGCGGATGTATTGAGCGAATCACCTGCCTACCGGGCCGAAGCCCTGCGCCTCTATCGCCAACTGGCTGAAGAACAGCCCACCGCCAGCCTCACTGTCAAAACCGCTGTGGCCGCCTGGCAGTTGGGGGAACTGTCCCGCTCCCAGCTTCAGCAGCAGCTGCGGGCGGCCACCCAACCCCTGCCCGATGCCCCCATTGAGCAGCGACTGCTGGCCAATGCCCTCATCCGGCTGGACCCACCGGACAGTTCTCTGCTGCCCATTTACCAGGACCTGGTGGACGCCGGAGTGGATGCACCCTTTTTGCATGTCCGCATTGCCCAGATCTACGCCGAGCGCCGGGAGTACGACCTGGCCCGTCAGGCTCTGGCCGTCTACGCCGCCAGCGATCGCGGCAGCACCGACCCCCTGGTGGATTTGCTGCTGGCGGATCTGGATCGGCGCGAGGGCAACTGGCAGGCCAGCGTGGATCGCTACACCACCCTGATCGACCAGGCCGCTTCTCCCACCACCGTCAACGATGCCCTGGAAGGGCTGGCGGGGGTGCGCATCGCCCAAAATCAGTTAGACGAAGCCCTGCTGGTTTACGAGCAACTGCTGCGGCGCAACCCCAACGATCCCGCAGTGCGTCTGGGGTGGGCCAGCGTCGCTTACCAGACAGAAACCATTACCCAGGCAGAGGCGGAACAGGTGCTGGATCAGTGGTTGGCTACCCAATCTCTGCAAGCGCCGCCCCCGTCCCTCTACCGCCTGCTGGCGGTGCTGCCGCCCAATCCCCAGCGGGAGGCGGTGTATGAAGCCTTGCTGGCAGTCAACAGCACCGACGTGGGGGTCAACCGTCGGCTAATTCAGGTGCTGGCCGATCGCGACCCCACTGCCGCCCAGAATCGGGTGAACCAGCTCCTGGCCGCCAATCCTGATGACATCGGGGCGTACTTTATCCAGGGAGAATTTGCCCAGACCATTGGGGATCTCGACCAGGCGATCGCCGCCTATGAGGCCATTCTCGAACGGCAGCCTGAAAACCTGGACGCGATCGCCGCCCTGGCGGGGGTGCGCTTCCAGCAGCGCCGCTATGCCGAAGCCGTCCAGCTATACACCACCGTCGTCACCGCCCAACCCAATAATTGGGAGGCGCGCCGCGCCCTGGCCGAACTCTCAGCGGCTCAAAACCGCCCCCTGACGGCCCTGGCCCAGCTTCGCGAACTGCAGGACGACCTGGAGAGCACTGGCTCAGACCATACGGCCCTGGAGCAGCGCATCCGCCGACTGCGCATCGACGTACTGCGGCGGCGAGGATTTCAGCCGGATTGGGAGCGCTACTGAAGAAGAGAGGAGTAGGCAAATACTCCCCTTATAGAAATTAACTGGGTGCGTCTTCCCCAATGGCCTCCACCATCCTTCCCAGTCCCCAAATTCGTCTACCCAATGTCCACACCCGGTTTACCCATTGAGTTCACACGTCACCATGCCGACTCCGCATCAGCCTCAAACCCCATCCCCCCATCCCCCCATCCCCCCATCTACCCGCCGACCCCGATCTCACCGGAAGCCACTGCGGGCTTATCTGGCGATCGCCTCCCTCACCGCCACCCTTTTGATGGGGGTTAGCCTGCCCAGGGGCTATGCCCAGAATGAGCCATCCGACCCCATCCTTCCTGAGCAGAGCACCCCAGCACCAGACGCCCCGACAACCAGCCCAGGGTTGGGGGAAGGAACGGTCATTCCTGAGGGGCTACCCGCTGCCCCCGTGGTGCAGCCCATTCCTTCGGCCCAGTATGTGCTGGAGTTTAACCGCAGTCCTGTGGTGGAAAATCGGCTGCGGCTGGAGGGTATTTATGACGAGGCAAGGCTCTGGTTCACCCGCCCCCGCAACTGGCAGCCTAAGAATGTGAAGGTGCTGCTCCGCTACCGCCACTCGGCGGCCCTCTACGCCACCCGCTCCAATCTCAATGTGCTGGTAAACGGCACCCACGTGGGCAGCGTGCCGATGAACTTGCCCCAGGGGGAAATTGGGGACATTGTGTTCGACGTGCCGCCTGAACTGATTCAGGACTATAACGAGCTGGTGATTGCGGGGCTGCAAAACAACTCGCCCACCTGCACCCAGGACGCCCTGGACCCGTCACTGTGGAGCGAGATTTTGCCCGACTCCAAGGTGGTGTTTGATACCCAGCCCCAGCCGGTTGCTTTGGACTTTAGCCGCTATCCCTATCCCATCTTCGACAACCTGGCCCTCAATCCTAACCAGATTACCTATCTGCTGCCCAGCGAAACGGATTCAAATTGGCTAACGGCGATCGCCCGTCTGCAAAGCGCCCTGGGCCGAGAAGCCGACTATCGTGCCCTGGAGACCACCCTGGCCAACTCCCTGGCAGACCGGGAAGCGGGCGATCGCCTGGTGATTCTGGGCACTCCAGCCCAACAGCCGGAATTGGCGGATCTGACCCTGCCCTTCGCCCTGGCCAATGGCAAGTTCCTGGACGGGGATGGGAAGGCCCTGGCCGATGACGTGGGAATTTTGATGCTAGCCACCACCCCCGACGCCGATGCCCCCGTGCTGGTGGTCAGCGGCAACGGCCCGGATGGGGTGGCCAAGGCGGTCCAGTTTCTAGCGCAGTCGCGGGATTGGCAAGCCGCCACCGGACACGCCGTTTTGGTGAATGAGGTCACCCCTGTTCCGTCGCCCCCAGCGCGGGACTGGCCCGGATACTTGCCTGAGGCCAATTCGTTTCAATTGGCGGATTTGACCACCCCAGAGGGCCAGCCCTACGAAGATGTAACCGTGCGAGGTTCCCACTCCCCCGCCCTGGTGTTTGACTTTCGTGCCCTGCCCGATGACCAGTTTCTGCCGGGCAATAGTCTTACTTTGCGCTACAGCTACAGCCCCCAGGTCAACCCCCTAACTTCCCTGGTGGATGTGCAACTGGATGGTCTACCCCTGGGAGGGCAGCGCCTCGACGTCATTGATGGCGAAGTTAAGCAATCCCTCACCGTGACCATCCCCGAAGACAAGGTCACCCCCCACTCCAAAATTCAGGTCAATTTTCGCCTCGACCCCCGAGAGCGCCGCTCCTGCAGCCGCCCCACCGACTACCAGCTCTGGGGCACTATCCACCCCGACACCAGCTTTGACCTGCAGCGGGAAATGGCGGTGACCCTGCCCGATCTGGAGCTGCTGCGGACGGGCTATCCGTTTGCCGCACCGCAGGATTTGTCCACCACAGCGGTGGTCGTACCCACCGACCCTACCCCAACAGAACTGCTGCTGTTGCTGGAATTCTCTGAGCGGCTGGGGCGACTGACCAAGGCCGAAGCTGTGCAGTTGCAGGTCTATGGCGTTGAGGACTGGTCGGAGGGCGAAGAGCGCGATCGCCACGTTGTTGGCATCGGCACCCGCGATCGCTTCCCCTTTCCCGAAGTATTTGATGCTGAGGGGTTCAAGCTCAGGAAACTCTTTTCTCGCCAGTGGCAGCAAAGCACGCTGCAAACCCTGCCGGATCATGAAGGCTTGATCAAACAAATTATTTCGCCGTGGCAGGGCGATCGCGTCTTGCTGGCCCTCACCGCTCAGACCGAGGAGGGACTGGATCAAGTCCGGACGCTGTTCAGCCAGGATGCCCTCTTCCACCAGCTTGAAGGTGACACCATCCTGATTAGTGCGCCCCCCACTGCTGCCGATCCCACGAACGTGAACGCCTACCAGGTTGAGTCTTTGCAAAACGCCCCCGAACGGAAGCATCTGGCTGCTAGCGACCTGCCCAGCCAGCTCCGTCGTGTCCTGCGGACAAACTGGCTCGCGCTGACGGGAGGAATTATTGCCGCTGCCCTCATGTTTTATGGGGTGATGCAGCACTATCTCAAACAGTTGAAGCGGGAGACTATTTCGGCACCAACGGGACAAAACATGCCCAAGAAAACCCCTTGATTTCAATCATTAAGTAGAACTGCATTGAAAAACGAAGGTTAGAAAACTGGGGGATCCCCCCGGCGGGGCACTCCCCCGGCTTTCTAACATGAATTTAATTGTGCCGACCTACTTAGTAAGTGCTTGAGCAATTTTAATTACATACCTTGGGGGTGTGCCCCCCGGCAGGAGATGCACCCCCAAGAAAGTAATTTTATTGAACTACTTATTTCCGCATTTTCAAGGATAGGATTCATGCAGCAATACTCTTTAGCGGGGCGGTGGACACAGTTTCAGCAGTGGCTTACCCATTGGCTGACGCGGGACTGGACGGGTACCTTTGACTATATCTTGCACTGGCTCAATCGACGGCAACTGTGGGTGCTGATGGGAGCTTTGGGAGTCTTCTTTGTGCCGCTGCTTGTGGTGCGCCCCAGCCTCCCCCAGCAAGGTTTGCTAGCCCTTGCCCTGATTATAGTTGGGCGGGTGATCATGGAACTGGAAGAACGACAGAGCGATCGCCACACCAGTGAAGCTCTGCACCTGTTTCTCGTCGTGCTCAGCGGCATCGCCACCCTGCGCTATCTCTACTACCGCACCAACTATACCCTCAACCTGTCGGATTGGCTCAATGGCTTGTTTTCCCTGCTACTATACGTCGCCGAGCTGTATGCGATCATCACCCTGTTTCTGGCCTACTTTCAAACCCTCAAAATCCGCAACCGCCAACCCGTAGACCTGGCTCCCGTCCCAGTAGAACAGTGGCCGTCAGTGGATATCTACATTCCCACTTACAACGAAGATGTGGAAATTGTGCGCAAGACCGTGCTGGGTGCTCTGGCCACCAACTATCCTTCCCATAAAAAGCAGGTCTATGTGCTGGATGATGGCCGCAAATATCCAGAGCGACGCGAGCAGCTTCAGGCCATGTGCGACGAGCTGGACTGCACCTTGTTAACCCGCAGCAATAATGACCATGCCAAAGCCGGAAATATCAACACTGCCCTGGATAAAACTAATGGGGATTTGGTGCTCATTCTCGACTGTGACCACATTCCGGCCTACTCGTTTTTACAGGAAACCGTTGGCTTCTTTTTTGACCCCCGCGTTGCCCTGGTACAAACCCCCCACTGGTTCTATAACCCCGATCCCTTTGAACGCAACCTGCTGACGGGTGGGCGTGTCCCCGTAGGTAATGAACTGTTTTACAAGGTGCTGCAGAAGGGGAACGATTATTGGAATGCGGCTTTCTTCTGCGGCTCGGCTGCCGTTATCCGTCGCAATACCCTGCTAAAAGTGGGCGGCATTGCCACTGAAACGGTCACAGAGGACTGCCACACCTCTCTGAGGCTGCATTCCCTGGGCTACAAAACAGTCTATTACGACAAAATCATGGTCGCCGGGCTGGCTCCCGAAAAGTTTGCTTCCTACATCGGGCAGCAAGTTCGCTGGGCGCGCGGCATGGCCCAGATTCTGCGGCTCGAAAACCCTCTGCTCAACCCCCGTCTCCGGCTGAGTTTACCGCAGCGCCTGTGCTATTTCAGCGCCACGTCCCACTTCTTCTTTGGCTTTCCGCGCTTGATGTACGCGATCGCCCCCATGCTTTTCCTTCTGTTTGGCATCACTTCTGTTAATGGCTTGGGGATTGAAACCCTGTTCTACGCCTTTCCCCACATTGTGCTGTCGATGCAGACCAATCACATTCCCTACAAGCACGTCCGCTTCTCCTTCTGGAATGAGATCTACGAGTTTGCCCTGTCTTTTCAGGCAGGAATTGTCACCCTCCTGGCTTTGATCAACCCCAAGCTGGGGTCTTTCAACGTAACAGACAAGGGATTGGTCGTATACGAGCGCAGCTTTGACCTGGAATCGGTTCGCTACCTGGTGATTGTGGGCGCACTCACAGCAGCCTCCCTGCTGGCGGTGCCTTTCTGGCTGATCTTCAGTCCGCTGGATACCCAGGCGGTTTTGATTAACGCTATGTGGGGAGTTTTCAACTTTTGCCTGGTATCAGCGGCCTGTTTGGTGGCGTTTGAACAACCCCAACTCCGACGCGCCCACCGCCTGCCTCGGGAGCTGCCGGTAACCATCCACGGCAATGACCAAAGCTGGTCGGGTAAAACGGTTAATATCAGCGAAACTGGGGCGCAAATTTTGCTGGATGATTGGCCCAACGTGGCCGATGAAGTGCGGGTTGAACTGGAGGGAGATTACGGGGCACGGGCTTTGATGGATGCCCAAATTGTCCGGGCGATCGCCACCGATACCCTCCAGGCCCTCCTTGCTGTTGACTTTATTAACCCCTCCCAGGTGCAGCAGGATGACCTCGCGGTGGTGCTTTATTCGGATGTGAAACAGTGGTATTCCCAAACCCGCACCGAGGCCGACCGACCGCTGGAATCGTTTCGCTTCATTGCCACCAGCTTTCGCCGCGTCTTCCAAGAGTTTCGTCCAGAAATCGGTGTCAAAGTACGGCAGCAAGTACAGGCGATCGCCGAGCTTTACTGGGAAGAGTGGGGAGGAAACCTTTATTTAGCTGCCCTCAAAGAGATCAGCCATCAGGAGCTTCGGGTCGAGCTTGAAGCAGATACCCATTTGAAGATTGAAGTTTTGGAACAAACGCAACCGATTATTGGCCTGCTGATTCGGCCTTCAGCAACCAGCCCCGTGGCGCAAAGTGTATTGGCCCAGGTACAAAGCATTGAGCGTCTGTCCACCCCGGTCATTCCCGCTGATCCACTGCCCTCCGAAGAATTACGGGTGCAGCGTCTTGCCATTGAACTCACCTTTCCAAAGTCCCTGGAAGTCCAGCAGAGACGGAAAATCCGCCAGTTGCTACGCATCCTGAAGTAAGAGGTTACATGAATCTTTATCGACACTTCATTGACGGCCCATTGTTCCTTGTGGAAGTGTCTGCTATTTTCAATAGTAAGCGTAGCGGTATCCACGTATTTCGAAGGCAAAGGCGTCGCATCGAAGATATTGGACAGGATACAGAGCAGGATGTCAAGGTATAACACAGGGATATGATACTGAAGCATCCAATAAGATGCCTACGGTGAAAGAAGGGACATCATCCAAGCTCATTATCTAAGCTAGAACTTACGCAGTTTGGAAGTTTTGTGGGCGCACCGTGCCTACAAAACTTCCCAGAACTCCAGGACGTCGCACGCAGGCGTAAGTTCTATAATCGACAGAGTGCAACCACACTGCGTACTTTATTGAAACCGCATTTGATTTACCAACAATCAAATGCTCCCAAAGGTTTTTAAGGCATCTACCATTCGTATAGGTCTGGATATCTGGATATTGCATCGGGGAACCAACTACTTCATCCTTTCGCAACCAGATTAGTTGGGACGATATTGACCTTATTGACTGATGAGATCGAGCTAAGAAAAAAAATCATGAACATCATTTCGATTGCTAATTACAGACCGTTTCAAAAACTTCATCCCCTGAGCCTACTCGCCCAGGTTAACAGTCGTCAAGCGACCGGATGTTTGCGTGTTTCGGATGGTTCGGCCTCATGGTGGATTTACTTGGTTGATGGCAAACTAATTTATGCTTCAAACTCAAACGATCCCTTTAAGCGGCTAGATCAGCATCTACGGCAGCTCAGTCATCAAGTACCAACTCTGGTTAGTGCTGTGCGGGTGCAGGTGCGGCTCATGTTTGATCGCAGTAACGATATCGATTGGATGGACGCTCCTGACTATCGGGCAATTTGCTGGCTAGTGGAGCAGCAGTACTTGACCATGGCCCAGGCCACAACCCTCATCGAAAATTTGGCGAAAGACGTTCTGGAAAGCTTTCTACAAGTCCGGGAAGGTGTCCATGAACTTGCCGACTGCACCCTGCTAAACGACGTCCGTCCCCTTTGCCAGCTTGAGTTACGTCCACTGGTTGAACACTGCCAGCAAGAA
The DNA here is from genome assembly GCA_035285585.1 of Synechococcales cyanobacterium. Taxonomy (GTDB): domain Bacteria; phylum Cyanobacteriota; class Cyanobacteriia; order CAKZMO01; family CAKZMO01; genus JAYKGU01. The sequence continues at coordinate 37,493 of JAYKGU010000164.1, read as the reverse complement.
CTCCGCCGCCGCGCTGTCTCCCGCACGGTTCGGCCAGAATCCGCTCCTCCTGCCAAACCAGCGGTTACCCCATCCCCGGCACAACCGCTCAATCCGTCAACCGATTCTCCCTCGGAGCCGCTGACTTCCGCACCATCCCCATTGGCATCCACTGCTACACCATCTGCACAGCAAAACTCCTACGGCACAGAATTGGCCACTCCAGGGCTTGAGGCTGAATCATTCCAGGCCACTGAGCTGCGGACAGATGACGACCAGAGTACAACTGGACAGGCGGTTCAGGTGCCACCATCCCCAGGTATGCTGGGCGGCTCAACAGAAGCTGTTGCCCAAGGAACGGGGAAAAAAGTCTATACGATCGCCTGCGTAGACGACAGCCCTACTGTGCTCAACATTATGCAGAGCTTTCTGGATGACAAGAGCTTTTCGGTGGTGGTCATTAATGATCCCATCAAAGCCTTGATGCAAATTGTGCGAAGCAAGCCTCACATGATTTTACTGGATATTACCATGCCCAACCTGGATGGGTATGAGCTGTGCTCGTTGCTGCGACGGCACCCCTCCTTCCGTAAAACCCCCATCATCATGGTCACCGGCAACAAAGGTCTTGTCGATCGCGCCAAGGCTAAGTTAGTTAGGGCCTCTGGCTATTTGACCAAACCCTTTACCCAGGCAGAGCTGCTGAAAGTTGTTTTCAAGCACCTGACTTGAGTCGCTTTGCAGCACCCTCTTGCCCCTTTTCCACGACAGCGACATTTACAAATAAATGGGCAAAGGTTGCTTTGCCCTCTGTACCTTTTGTATACCTTTTGTATGGAGCAACCTGCGGGCAATTTATAAGGCAGGAGATGCTCCAACAGGTTCAGGCGATCGCCCCCATGTTTTAAGGTCAATAAGTAGTTAAGCAAAATTATTTTCTTGGGGGTACACCCCAATCAGTTGTAATTACTTGTGCTTAAGCACTTATATTCTTTCTGCACAAGATCTTCACAGGCCAGTGGTTTGTGAAGGTCTTGTGCTGCCCATGATTTGCTGAAATTCCCTGCGACGCTACCAAATTCTGCAAACTAACGTGGCAAAATATGGACGAATGAACTGGCAGCAGAAAAAAGTGATGCAATGTGAGTTCACTGGCGATGGGCTTGGCTCCTCAAACGAAGACTCTCAAGTCGTTCAAAAAATTCGCGCCATGATTGAGCAGGCGCTTTCAGACGGCGAATTTTCGCGACAAGAGCGCGACGACATTATGCAGGTGATCTACGCCGATCGCCATATCACCGTTGCTAAATGTGCGCTGATGCGGCAGGTACAGGAGAAAGTCTGGCTAGGAGAAGTTCACATTTCGCAATTGTCCTAGGTGATTTCCAGGAAAGATTAGACCGCCTGGAGTATCCATCTAAGCCGGGAAATCCTGTTCGGATAGGGAGCCAGAATCCAGGAGTCAGAATTCAGGAGGGAGCTGACTTCTGGCTCCTGACTCCTGAATTCTGTTCTTGGCAAAGCTTTCCGCCTTAAGTTGATACTCACCGCTTGTAGGGTAAGTAGGCAGCCACAGCTAGTTTATGACCACGTACTTACCGTATAGCCCAAAGGGTATGGCTATCGCTAAAGCGACGCGTAAGGCACCGTAGAGTGGTAATAGGCGATTTCCAGGAAAGACCATACCGCCTGTAGGGTGCCGTATAGCCCAAGGGCATGGCTATCGCTAAAGCGAAGCGTAACGCACCGTGGGCTGGTAATTGCATCCTAAGAGAAATCACCTAACTTCATTCCAAGAAGTCACCTCAACAGCCAGGTTAAACCTTTTCGGCATTATTTCAATGCCATCCGGACAATCCGAATTTTCCCTAATAAGATTTTAATATTCTATAAACCTTTTTTGAGTCAGTTGTTATACTGATAAAACGCTATAGAACAGTGCTCCATAGTTGATGACCCCGTGTCCTGTGCTACCTTGTCTGCAGTTCAGCAAAGGCGGGTAACCGGACGATAGGGCGATCGCCATGCCGTAAATTTACGGACTGGCAGCGGCTGTCCTCAAAGGGCTTCTAGGTGCTACTTTTTCGTGACCTATGTGTAATCGGGAACACTGAGCCTGTTGTTAAAAGTCATTAGCTCATCGGCATTGCTTGATAGGTAGTGCCATTGTTAAGGCGAGACTAAGTAAAATCATGCATCGAGATCACACAGAGCGGTATCGTGTTCAAACGATTAAAACTTTAGCCGGACGTAAGCGTCTGGGGTCATACCTGGTAGATGCGGGCTTGATTACCGATGCTCAGGTGAGCGTTGCTCTAAACGATCAGCAGGCAACCGGGATGCGGTTTGGTGAAGTGCTGGCTACCCGTGGCTGGGTTAAGCAACAAACCATCGAATACCTGATGACAAAAATCATCATCCCCGAACGGCAGGCGGCCCAGGAGCAGGCCAGTGCTCCATCCGCCCCAGAGTTGGCTCCTTCTACTCCAGCGCCAACCCGCCGAGCTACCGAGCCAGCAGTCTCAGCGATCAGGAGTCGCGCCAGTTCTGGCAGTAGTGGCAGCCGTCGAGAGATACCCATTTCAAAACCCCTGCCGTCGGTGCCCTCCCCTGACGGAGACGTCAACTGGGTCGGCTAGCCTTAGCAGAAGGGCTAAGCTGAGTGAGAATTCCGTGGCATGAGCTGTCTGGCAATGTCACAATCGGCCTGAATTTGATATTTGAGGGCCTCCAGGGATGCAAATTTTTGTTCAGGCCGTAAAAACCGCTGCAGGTCTACCGACAGAACTTGCCCGTACAAATCCCCTGACCAATCCAGCACATGCACTTCAATCGTCTGCTGAATGCCATCTACAGTGGGGCGCAACCCCAAATTCATAACGCCCGGTAGGGGTGGCTCATCGTTGATGCTGCCCTCAAGGGTGACCTGGACGGCATAAACCCCCCGACGAGGCAAGAACTTATCGGCAGGGCAAACCAGGTTGGCCGTGGGAAACCCAATGGTTCTGCCGAGCTGCCGCCCCTCAACAACCGTGCCCACCAGACGATAGGGACGCCCCAAGAGCCGATTGGCGGTGTCCAGGTCACCCTGGTCGAGGGCCTGGCGAATAGCCGAGCTGCTAATCCGCTCCCCACCGCAGATATGGAGCGAGGTGACCTGAACGGTAATTCCATGGGCGATCGCCAGCCGCTTCAGCTCAGCTGTATCCCCGGCACGGCGGTGTCCAAAGCGAAAATTTTCACCCACGCTAATCAGCCGGGTCTGCAGGCACTCCACTAAAATTTGCTCGACGAACTGGTCTGGAGACAGTGCTGCCAGGGATTGATCGAAGGGGATCAGCACTAACTGCTCAACGCCAATTTCTTCCAGTCGCGCCACCTTTTCGTCCAGGGGCGTGAGCAGGGTGCGGCGCTGGCCCGTGAAAAACTCCTGGGGGTGGGGGTTAAAGGATACTACAGAGCGAAACAGCCCCTCAGCGCCCAATACAGGCTCGATAACCCGCCTGTGCCCTCGATGGATGCCATCGAAATTACCGAGGGCGATCGCGGTCGGCACCGCAACAGTTGAGAGGGAGAAAGCAATTTGCACGCTTTACATTCTGACACATATTGGTGAGAGGGCGCTGCAAAAATTTTGGTCAGGATCAGACCTAACCGCTGGCCCCTTGCTGGCTGAAAATTCATCCGGATGGCGCATTAGTATGGCACATCCGTATAGCGCATCAGTATGGCGCAGATGCCGCCTTGGAGACGAGGGGCGAAACCCCCAGGTCAATCTCCAACCCTTCCCAGGCAACCACGCTGTTGGGAAATGCCTGGGCCGTTTTGGTTTTGATATCGTCCATAAAGTCATCGCTATGGAGCGGGTCGTGGTGAAAGATAACCAGCCTCTTAACGTTGGCCGCCCTTGCCACTTTGACCGCCTCCTGCCACGTAGAATGGCCCCAACCTACCTTACTAGATGCTTTAGAGTGGTACTCTTCATCGGTGTAGGTGGCATCGTAGATAAACACGTCGGCATCCTGGGCCAACTGCAGGACATTTTCATCTAGACGATCTGGGAAATGCTCCGTATCGGTCACGTAAGCCGCAACACAGTTTCGCCAGATGACCCGATAGCCAATAGCCTCACCAGGATGGTTGAGCAGGGCATTTTCGATGCAGATGTCGTCAATGTAAATGGATTCGCCAATCCCCAGGTCGTAAAAGTTCAGCTCAGCGCCCATAATCTGCAGCGGCACGGGAAAGTTTGGGTGGAGCATCTGGTCGTTGAGTCGCTGCTCGATAGTAGAGCCGTTTGGGGCGATCGCCCCGTAGATGTCGAATTGATTTCCAGGGACGAAGGCAGGAACGAAGAAGGGGAAGCCCTGGATGTGATCCCAGTGGGAGTGGGTGAAGAACATACTGGCCTGCAGCGGCATTTCTCTTAGCAGTGCCTGTCCCAGACCCCGTAAACCAGTGCCACCGTCGAAAATGAGGCGATGTTTTCCCACCAGCATTTCGACACAGGAGGTATTGCCGCCATACCTGACCGTCTTTTCGCCAGGACAGGCAATACTCCCTCGTACTCCCCAAAAGCGGATCTTAAACTGGTCCATTAGATCAGACATGAGCAATACTGCCAGACTCCACTGAGTTCCAGACGTGCCTTCTAACTTAACCTAGGATGCCCTACCCTTAACCTGAGTTAACTCAAATTCAAGAGATTTTCCCACGACTGACGATTTTCAGATTTTTTGAGCAAGTCTACAGCAGACGGAGGAACTTACTCTAATCTACGCAACTCTGCCCTGTCTTTCCAAGGGGCGGTTCAGATCTGGCTTACGCCAACGCATGTAATAAAGCGGTTTTAACTGCACCCGAGCACAACTTGCAAGACAAGCCTAACACCTCTTAGGGAAGCTTCAGCCCTCGACCCCGAATGCCGTCTTGGGAAAGAAACACACCCCTGACACTCCGTCAATACGATCTATGGCCCTACGGGCTAAGGTTTGAGTGTGGAACCCCCGCGTCGCGGGGGTTCCACACCTCTTGAATGTCCTAACGCGAAAGCGTAACGCCATAACTGATATTCAATTATGACATCCGCTGTCAAAAGTAAAGCCATTAGCAGTCCAGTTTTGCAAGCTTAACAGCCCTGTCAGACAGGTTAAGTTGTACTGCAGGGGCGTTACTGTAATGTAATTGAGCCGGATGGCTTCCACATCGGTTTTGATGCTGTGAAACCATTCTAAATCTTTGCCAAAGTCAGAAAATCCAGGTAGATGCTCTACATCCTCGTCACCCACTTCTTCTAGCAGCTCTCCCGCCAGCCAATAATAGGTTTTGCCGCGTGGGTCAATGCGCTTCTCGAATAAATCGACATACCGCCGTATCCCCTGGCGGGTGAGGGCGACGCCCGCAATTTCATGATGCGCCACATCGGGAATATTGACGTTGAGCAGCATGGCCTGCTTGAGGGGGCTGTTTTGCAGGTGTTCGAGGAGGGTTCGGGCAAAATTAGCTGCCACCTGAAACTGCCGGGAAGAAAAGCCAGCGAGGCTGAAGGCGATACCTGGGATATTTTCAATTACGCCTTCCATAGCTGCGGAAACCGTCCCCGAGTATAGAACGTCCGTACCCAGATTGGGGCCATGGTTAATTCCAGAGAGCACCAGGTCAGGCGGAGTGTCCAGCAGCGCCCCCAAGGCCAGCTTAATACAGTCAGACGGCGTTCCGGAGCAGGCCCAGGCGTTTACTTCAGGAGCAAAAATGGCATCAACCTGATCGGCCCGAATCGGCTTGTGAAGGGTAAGGCCATGCCCAGTGGCGGAGCGCTCCCGGTCGGGGCAGACTACGGTGACATCGTGCCCTGCTGCCGCCAGGGTATTGGCTAGGGTGCGGATGCCGAGGGCGAAAATGCCATCGTCATTGCTAACAAGAAGTTTCATCGTGACGTTTCACAGTAATGATGGATGGGGCGGTTCGGTCGGAAATCAACCTAAAATCAGGATAGACTGATACCGATGCAATGGCACAGAAGAGCATGGCTAGCCCGTTAAGCGACCTGGAATCTCGGTTGGTGACGCTTCAGCAGGAAGCCCAGGAGGCGATCGCCACCACCACCACCCTCGACACCCTGGAAGATCTGCGAATTCAGTATTTCGGTAAGAAGGGGCAGCTATCACAGGTGTTGGGGGCAATGGGCAAGCTGCCCCCTGACCAGCGACCCCAAATTGGTGCCCTGGCTAACCAGGTCAAAACTGCCATCCAAGACGATCTTGAGACGAAGCGCCAGGCCCTAACGGCGGCTCAAATTGAGGCTCAGCTTACAGCAGAAGCTATTGATGTGACCATGCCGGGGGTGTACACGCCCCAGGGACGTAGCCATCCCCTCACCAGCACCGTCGATCGCGCCCTCGACGTTTTTGTGGGGCTGGGCTACACCGTCGCCCAGGGGCCGGAGATCGAAAGCGATTACTACAACTTCGAAGCTCTCAATACCCCCGCCGACCACCCCGCCCGCGATATGCAGGATACCTTCTACCTGCCGGGGGGGATGTTGCTGCGCACTCACACCTCCTCCATTCAAATTCGCTACATGGAAACGCACCAGCCCCCCATCCGGGTGGCCGCCCCAGGTCGGGTCTATCGGCGCGATACGGTGGATGCGACCCACTCTGCGGTCTTCCACCAGCTCGAAATTTTAGCGGTGGATCGGGGGCTAACCTTCACCGATTTGCGTGGCACGGTCAAGGTCTTTTTGAAGAAAATGTTCGGCGACCTGCCGATTCGTTTTCGCCCCAGCTTCTTCCCGTTTACAGAACCATCGGCGGAGGTGGATGTGCAGTGGCGCGGCCAGTGGCTCGAAGTGCTGGGCTGTGGCATGGTTGATCCCAACGTGCTTAAGGCGGTGGGATATGATGCGGAAGTCTATACCGGGTTTGCCGCCGGGTTTGGGGTGGAGCGGTTTGCCATGGTGCTGCACCAGCTTGACGACATTCGCCGCCTTTACAACAGCGATCTGCGGTTCCTCCGGCAGTTTTGATGGTTAATGTAGGTTGGTGTTGAGTGCAGCATTGGCATAGCCTTGCTGTAGGCAATAACCCAACAGCGTCAAAGGTTGTGATGGGTTACGCTAGCGCTAACCCATCCTACGACTACGACAGAATGAGGGTTTCAAGAGTTTTGTCAGTCAACCAGGGGGGTACGCACCCACCAGAGCGTCATTTGTTTTTGGCTACCTGCTTAGCAGTAAGACTGAATGTCTTCGCCACATTCATCCACCAGGAAGCACAGGGAGCGGAACCGCAGACCAACAAATTGGTCATACAGGGGGTTTAGCTTGCACAGAGGCGGGATATGGGCGATGACGTGGCCGAAGAGGGTGATATCGCGCTCAAAGGGGCACTGGGCGGGAATGACCGTCGAGATCAGGCGTGCCGTGCGGGGACTGCGAATTTCAATATTGTCTAACCATTGGCGAATGGGCTTAAGCGGCTCGAATTGGCATCTTTGCTTAGCAGCCGTTACCAGAGGCTTGGTCAGAGAGGTTTGCATGGAATTCGCCTCACTAATAAACGCAATATCGCGAGAGTTCTACTACGAAGATACAAACGCGGCCATGGGTTTTCTTGAAGGAATTGGAAAAACTTTTGAAAGCTTGCTGAAGCCAGGATAAAATCTCAATTTTTCATTATTTTGAATATTCCCCAGGGAACTTAGGGTACCCTACGGCGTCTGCAGAGCGAAGGCGGAACCGACCAATGGCAGCGGCTCATTGCAGGAAAGATCGAGGGAAGAATTCTGCTGAATATAGTCTTGATAAAGGGCGATCGCCTGAGCACGACTCTCAACCGGATACTGAACCTTCGCTCCATTGCCCAGGGGAATCACCAGGCAGAGCTTCGACGGATGACCAGTTTTCAAGGTTTTTTTGGTAATTAGCATAGCGATAGCGATTGGGGCAGAATGGCATCAACATGAAATTAATAAGGTGCTTAGCGGTGCTGATATGTTATTTTCACGTACCTTTATAAGGGTTTACTAAAGCCATTCAAGAGTTTGTTAACTCCATCATTAATGAGTGGAATTAATTCCGTGAAGTTCCTGATGCCAATTCTGTGATTGGCATCACTAACCCCGGTGATTCAAAACCTTTTAGGCCTGCTTTAGCGACCTGCCAATTTTCTAACTTGCACCCCAAACTCCGGCATTATGAAGCTTTTATCAGCTTGTTATCGGGCCACATCAACTTTTTATAGAACGACCTAGGAGTAAACCCGTTGCGATCGCACATCCCGTCTCTCCATACAAAATTCATGCACCCCAAACTCATACGGTCTTAAGCTGGATTAGGATAAGTTTGAATCCTTACAAACTTATCCAGAGAACTACGATCAGCATTCCCCCGGATGAACGAGGACTATCATGGCCTGGGAACTTAATCGACAGCTTTTACGTCCCCTTCACTCACTGTTCATTGTTGGAATTCTATTAGGAAGCTGCGGTACCATCCTCCCCGACGCGACCTCCAGCGTCGATGTCATTGGATCCCAGACGGCTGGCAACTCAGAGGCAGCCCCCCTCCAATTTGATCCATTTCGAGACGCGGTAAATACGGCAATGGCGGCGGCGGAAATGACCCAGAAGGCGCAAACCGAGGCCGACTGGCAGGCGGTGGCCATTCAGTGGAAACACGCCATCGAGCTAATGCAGGCGGTACCGCCATCCCACCCCCGCTATGAGACGGCTCAGCAGCGAGCAACCGAAACCTATCCCCAAAACTTCGCCTATGCCCAGACAAAAGCCGGGGATCAGGCGATCCCAGAGCGATCCCTGGAGGATGGGGTGCTCACCCAGGTGGATTTTGGCGAGGGCTGGCCCTTCGTGGTGGATGGGGAAGTGCGCTGCGAGGAAGTTGTCGCCGGAGACTATACCGTTCCCCTGGTAACGCTTCACAGTGGGGGGCAGGTGTTTGCCGTCAACAGCCCTGCCCAGGCCCGCGCCGAAGAGCTGAATTGGCATGACATGACCGAGATTTGGCGCGACCAGCCCGACAGCGGCGAGAAAGCCCCCGTCAACTGGGTGACGATGCGGGGGGAAGCCCTTTGTCAGGAGTAGGGCGGGATACTAAATTTTGCAGGCATCTTGCCTGCGCGACGGGAGGACGGTCACTGGCGAAAACAGTCTTCGGCGGCACGAGTGCGCTGGAGAAAAGCGGCGCATTCCACGTGGGCGGTTTGCGGAAAGAAATCCGCAGGCTGTACCCGGGTCAGCTCATAAAGATGATCGGCCCATAGCAGGTTCAGATCGCGAGCCAGGGTGGCGGGGTTGCAGCTCACGTAGACAATGCGCTCCGGTGCCAGGGTGCGCAGGGCTTCGATGACGGTGCGATCGCACCCTTTCCGCGGCGGGTCGAGCAGCACCACATCAGGCTGGGCTGCCTCTGGGTGAAGCTGGGAAACCTGGGGTAAGACCTCTTCAGCAGTCCCAACCTGAAAGCTGACGTTTTTAATACCATTCAGGGCGGCGTTTTGCTGCGCCTGCTCCACTGATTCCGGCCGCGACTCGATGCCGACTACCTGCCGTACCCGCTGGGCCAGGGGCAGGGTGAGGGTGCCGATGCCGCAGTAGACATCCAGCAGCAGCTCGTGGCCCTGGAGGTTGAGTTCGTCGAGGATCACGTCCAACAGTGCCTCCGCCTGCTCGGTGTTCACCTGAAAGAACGTGGTGGCCGAGATGTGGAAGTCCAGACCGGCAAAGCGCTCCCGCAGGTAGGGGCGTCCCGTGATCAGGCGGGTTTCGTTCCCAAAGATGGCGTTGCCGCGATGGGGGTTGAGGTTGAGCAGCACGCCGACGAGGTTGGGGTGGCGATCGCTCCAAATCTTCGCCTGCTCCTCCAGCTCCGGTAAATCAGCATCACGGGATACCAGCGTCAGCAAGATCTCGCCTGTGCGACGACCAATCCGTAGAGATAGGTGGCGTAGCTGCCCCTGGTGGGTGCGCTCATCGTAAATCGACCAGCCCCGCTGCTGGATATCCGGCTTCACCCCAGCAAGTAGCGGATTCAGGCGAGGATCTTGAATGGGGCACTGGTTGAGGTTCACCAGTTTATGGCTGCCCTTCTGGTAATAGCCTGCCTGCACAGGGGGATGGGGATCATTGGGGAAAGTCTGGTGGGATGCCTGCCGCAGGGGATAGGTTGCCTTGTTGCGATAGCCCAGCGGAGCAGATGGCAGAACAGTATCCACAGGGGGATCGGACAATCCGCCAATGCGCTCCAGAGCCTGGATCACCTCGTTGCGCTTTTCGATGAGCTGCTGCTCGTAGGCGACGGGCTGCCACTGACAGCCGCCGCACTTGTCCGCCACAATGCAGCCAGGGCGCACCCGGTGGGGGGAGGGCTGGAGCAGCCGGTGGAGCTTGCCGTGGGCGTAGGTGGGCTTGACCTGGAGGAGCCGTGCCTGGATGCGATCGCCCGGCACTGTATCCGGCACAAAGACGACTTTCCCCACAGCATCTGAATCGTGCCAGCGCCCCACCCCGTCCCCCCGGTTGCTGAGGCTATCAATGGTCAGCTCAACGAGTTCCCCCTGCCGCCAGGGAGATATCAGGGTTGGATTTGGGGTATCTTCGGACATTATTTCGGTGGTTGATTACAGGTGTCATGGACGCAACCGGTAAGGGCGAAGCATTTCGTAATAACGTTTTGATCTGTTTCCAAGCGTACTGCCGAAATGCTTCGCCCCTACAGGACGTTACCAATTAGGCGTCGATCGCCCCACCGCAGGAACTGCCCGCCCCCGCCGTGCAGCCGAAGCAGTGCCGTCCGGTGACAATCTGCCGCTGGGCCAGCCACTCCGGGTGGAAGTCGTGGATGTGGGGGGCGGAGCTTTCGGGGGACTGGACTTCCAGATCCAGCATCTGGTTAAAGTCGCAGTCGAACAGCCGTCCGTCCCAGGAGACGGAGAGGGTATTGCGGCACATGAGGCCAGAGACGGTGGCGGGATTGAAAGAATTCACCAGCAGCTCCAGGTAGCCCTCCAGGTTGTCCGACTCCACTAACCATTCTAAGAAGCGGGAGATGGGCATGTTGTTGAGGGCGATGAGGCGATCGAAGGTGACGCCGTGGTTTCGCTGCAGTCCCGCTTTCCACTCTGCCTCCAAGCGGCTCTGGTTGCTGGCCAGAAAGGCTCCCACCGGATTGGATACCAGGGTCAGCCGCCGCGCCGGATCGCCCGCGCCATAGCCTACCGCATTTAGCCGCTGGAGGGCTTCAATGGACTTCTCGAACGTGCCCTTGCCCCGCTGGGCGTCGGTGTTGAGGCGGCGGTAGTGAGGCAGGGAGCAGACCACCTCCACGTTTCGGTCAGCCAGCCATTGGGGCAGATCCGACAAAGGCGGCAGCAGCAGGACGGTGAGGTTGCAGCGATCGATGACGTGCTTGCCCCGCTGGACGCACTCCTCCACCAGGTCGCGGAAGTGGGGGTTGAGTTCGGGAGCGCCCCCGGTCAGGTCAACGGTGTGGGCCTCCGTTTGGTCCAGCGCCCGCAGGCAGGCGTCCACCGTCTCCCGGTCCATGATTTCGCGGCGATCGGGACCGGCATCTACATGGCAGTGGCGGCAGGTCATGTTGCAGAGCTTCCCCAGGTTGATCTGAAAAATTTCCAGGGGGGCGGGGCGCAGTTCGGGCCAGCCATGTTGGGACAGGGTGTTGGCAAAATCTCCCGCCTGCGTCAAAGTGGACAGATCGATGTTGTTCAGGGTTTGGATTTGCTGGTGGGGGGAGGCCAGGGGCGATCGCCGCCACTGCAAAGACTGGGTCGGATTTGCCAACTGACCGTCACGGTCGGGACGCAAATTTTCCAGCATCCCCTCAAGGGTCTGCCCGCTTTGGGACTGTGCCATCTCGGTACCTGATTAATCTCGCTTCAAAACTTCGGTGGCCTGTTCGGCCTGGGGATTTGGCTACATCGCCAGCTTTTGCACATGGTCCAGCATCTGGATACCGTGCACCAGAGACGCCCCGCCGCGAATGGCCGTGGCCACATGCACCGCCTCGGTCATCTGCTCCAGGTCGGAACCCTGCTGGAGGCACTCCTTACTATAGGCATCGATGCAGTAGGGGCACTGCACCACATGGGAGACGGCCAGGGCGATGAGGGCTTTCTCGCGCTTCGACAGAGCACCTTCCTCGAAAACTGCCCCATAGTAGGCGAAGAACTTATCCGCCAGGTCAGGATTCCCCTCCCGAATGTCGCCAAACCGGGGCAGATGGTCGGGGTTGTAGTAGTGCTCCATGCGGGTCAAACGCTCCTGATTGCGGCAGTCCTTTCGCATTATGACGCGAATTTAACAAAAGGGGCGGGCCTCCCTGGGTAGGGATTGTGCCCACCTCCTTGTTATTCCACGCCACCCTGAGAGAGCGCTGAGAGCTGCCTTGGGATTTCTGAACGAAGGAGAGGTTAGGGGGGCAAAAGACGGGAAGGTTTTTCAGGAGTCAGGAGTCAGGAGTCAGGAGCCAGAAGTCAGCTCTCTCCTGAATTCCGACTCCTGGATTCTGACTCCCTATCCATCGAGATTCCTGGCTTGGATGGACAAGGGTCTTCTCCCCAGAGAGTTGTCAGCCAGGAAGCTTACCCGTGGCGTTGGTTAGCAATGGCGGTGACCCAGGACTGACGATTGGCCACCACCAGCCGATACTCCTGGTTGGTGCGGGTTGAGACCGCGATGGAGTTGGGAAAGAGGGGGAGCAGGTTGAGAAACTTTGTCCAGCAAGTCCGCACGTCTGTGATGGCTGAGACGGGGATAGCAGCAACTTTCCTTTGAATATTGAAGCAGTGGGGTTCAAATACTAATCGCTGGTTGGTCAAGTACAACTGTCCGCCCACAGATTCAAGGCCACGTTGAAGGTTGGCAGCCCCTTGTTTAACGATGCTTTCATTGGCCAGCAGTGGGGTTTTCATAGCGGTGGTAATGGCGTTAGGGGAGCCAAGAACTTAATACCCTGGAAATAGGGCAGCGAGGTCGCCCTCAAAGGTGGAGCCGTTGGCCAGGGGGGCGCTGAAGGTGCGATCGCCCGTCCAGGCAAACTGGCTCAAATCCGCTTCGGCGGGTAGCTCGTCCATCACCAAGGATTCCCCAATTTCCAGATCAAGCACCACAAACCAGGAGGTGCCTTCCAGCTTTTCGAGGAACACCGCATAGCGTTCGTCGGGCGACCACTGGAGCCACTCCTGCCCCCCATACTTACCGATGCTGACCCGCTGGGCGATGGCTTCCTGTCGGTCGATAATATAAGCTGCCCAGCACAAGCCCATGCCGGGATTGGGGTCATCGCAGGCTTTGACAATGGTGTAGCGTCCAGAGGGGGACGGGGGGGAAACGAGCAGGCGGGAAGCATAGGTGGCAGGCGTTCCAGCACTGTCTGAGGTGTAGGAAACCGGAATTGCGTCCAGTAGCACCTGCTCTCCCAGGGCCAGTTCGCCATTGTTTGTAAACGTGAGATCCGCAGTTGCATCCCCGCCAAGGAGGGTTGCCCAATCCGTTGGTCCAGGTTCACCAGGGACATCGGGGGCTGGGGCGGTGGATGGTGTTTCATCCATTGATGAAGCAGCCGAAGAATCGGCAGAGATCGGGTGAGTAGAAGATGAACGGGGAGGTTGGGAAGTGCAGGCGGCGATCGCCACCGTCATTCCTACCATGAAGTAACACAGCAGTTTGGGCTGAAGGAAGGGTTGGAACTTCATCGCTTTCCTCAAATTAATGCTTGAGATTTGTGCTGGGAGATGGAGCCTGAGTCAAAGTTCACAGCAGATCAATGCGGCTATCGTGAACCCAGCAGCCGATTTCCTGGATAAAGAACCAGGATTCGTCATTTCTATCAAGGACGCGATTGTTGACTTCAAAAAAGGCATCCCCCGGTAGGGTGCGCACCACCGTTCCCCATGGGGAAATTCGGCAGTTGTTGCGCTCCCAGCTTGCGCCAGCGGTGTGTCCCATGCGGGGAAAGACGTCGGCATCGTCCGGCAGGTTCTCATCTTCGTGGTAGATGTTGTCCATGTCCGGCTCATTAGGCGGTGGACTGGTTTGAGCGGTACTTTGAAGGGTGGGGGTGGGGAAACTGGCCGCTAAAAGGCTGGTGGCGATCGCCACCGTCATTATCCTTACTGATATCTTGAGGAATGGGTTCATCATTGAGACTCCTTGGTATCAAGAAATAGATCCACATCCAATGTATTCAGGAGTATCTCCCACCTGTTTACAGGTGTCTTGAGTAAGTGGCCGCTCCTTAATCTGGCTCTTTGGATTGGCCCCTTCAGTTGTACAGACATGGGCGGTTATCGTTGAAATGGTTCACATCCTGTTCGCCGACAGCGTATGACTATATCCGCAGATGACGCAGATGGACGCAGATTGAGAATCGGTAGGAACGCTATCCATCTGCGAAATCTGCGAAATCTGCGGACTGATACCATATTGCCCCGACAAACGGTAAAACCCTTCCTCAAAAATGCTTCAGGCGTCCTGAGCCGTCTCCTGCTGGGCGAGCTGGGCTTTGGCGGCCCGCCAGAGCTGCTCCAGTTCCTCCAGCGAAAAGTCCGCGAGCGATCGCCCCGCCGCCGCTTCCACCTGGGCAAAGCGGTTGATGAACCGCTGGTTGGTGCTCTGCAAGGCTTCCGAGGGGTCGAGGCCATACCAGCGAGCCAGATTGACGATGGTGAACAGCAAATCCCCCAGCTCGGCCTGCTGGCGGGCCTTAGTTTCCGAGGCGATCGCCCGGTGAAACTCATCCAGCTCCTCGTGGAACTTGTCCCAGACACCCTCGATATCTTCCCACTCAAATCCTGCCGCCGCCGCCTTTTTGGAGATTTTGAAACAGGCCATCAGGGGAGGGAGCGATCGCGCATACTTTTGCAGCTTGGGCGTCAGGGCATCCGCTGGAGCCGCTTTCAACGTTTCCACATCTACCGTGGTAGACACCTCCCCCCGCTCTTCCGCCGCTTTGATGGTCTCCCAGTTGGCGTGAACCTCAGCGGTGCTGCTCACCTGCACATCGCCAAAGACGTGGGGATGGCGACGAATCAGCTTTGCCGTGATTTTCTCCG
Source organism: Synechococcales cyanobacterium (assembly GCA_035285585.1). Taxonomy (GTDB): domain Bacteria; phylum Cyanobacteriota; class Cyanobacteriia; order CAKZMO01; family CAKZMO01; genus JAYKGU01. The sequence continues at coordinate 22,425 of JAYKGU010000164.1, read as the reverse complement.
CCACGTCTTTTAGGGAAAACTGCCCCATTTCCCTGGCAATTTGGGCCTGGAGCACCACCTGAAGCAAAAAATCTCCCAATTCGTCAGCAATGCCCTCCGGATCGCCCTGGCGGATGGCGTCCGCCACCTCATAGGCTTCCTCAATCACGTAGGGAATCAGGGTTTGGGGCGTCTGGGCCAGATCCCAGGGACAGCCGCCTTCGGGCGATCGCAGCTGGGCCACCACGTCGATGAGGGCCTGGAGGGCGGTGAGGGTTTCTTCAGGGGCGGGTGGATGGGTGGATGGGTGGACGGGTTGGGGGGGTGAGGGATGATCCATAGTGGGTAGATGGGTTGGGGCAGCGTGGTTATGGGCGATCGCCAAACTCCCACTACTTTAGTCCATTCCTCGAATCCGTGTGCCCCTCACTTAGAGGAACGGTTTGAGCGGGTGGGGGGCGCTGGCTTGCCCGTGCGGAGCACGCCTCGCCGCTTGGAGCGCTGGCGGCGGGACTGCGAAGGTTGCCAGATCAGCCGCAGGGCGCGGATACCCTCCTGGGGATAGCGCTTCCGCACCCGCTTGTAGGTGGAAACGCCCCAGTCCGCCAGGTAGTGGCTCAGCGCCCCCAGCTCCAGGCCGACGACCAGCATCCACACCAGGGACCGATGGGTTGTGAGGGACTGGCTCACCATGTGCCCCATCTCGTCCCACGTCCAGCCAAGCTGAAATGCCTCGTTGACCAGGGACAGACTGCCCAACACCAGCAGCAGCGCCCACACCAGCACATAGGTGACCCGCACCACCGTCCCCACAATGGGCCAGTGGGAGAGGGGCGATCGGTGCTTCATGCTGCCCCGGTAGGGAATCCAGATCCACCGGAAAACGCCCCACCGCTTGTAGTGAATGGAGCGGGTGTCCAGATCTGGCCCCAGCATCAGTGCGCCGAAGAGGAAGCCAGCGGCGATCGCCAACGTCAGCCCCCCGCTACGGGTTCTCAACAGGCTGAGGACGACAACGGCGGGAAGACTCCAGAGGGTGATGCGATCGTGGGTGCGCCCGGAGGGCATGGGGCTGGCTCCGTTCGAAAGAACATTAGCTCTATCTTAGGGGCGATCGCCCGCAGTAACACGGTTCTCCGCGATCGCCCCGTCCACTCCCACTGCCGTCAGTTTGCTCCCCAGTTGAACCAGGAATGGCTAATGGCAGAGGTATCAAAGCCAATGAAGTTCATGATGGAAATATCGACCCGACCGACGCCTTCGGTTAGACCCGCAAGGGAACCCTCCGGCAGGTCATCAAAGTCTTCGTAGGTGGCCTGAAACACCTCGGCCAGCCTACTATTTCTAGCGGCAGAGAAGAAAGTACCGGGAATATAGTTGTCTTCGGCAGAAATCACCACCGTATTCTCGAACTCTTCCTCAAGGGCATCGACAATCGCCGCAAAGTTGGGAGCATTGGCGATCGCATCCACCCCCCTTCCAGGTCAGACGCGTGCAGCAAGGGTTAGGCGATCGCCCAAATCCTTGCCAAATCTGGTTTTGACTTCTACCCTTGATCAGATGACTTCATCCAATTTCTTTAGCCTTAAATAAGGAGATTTCCGTGAAAGCCCATACCGCCCGTAGGGTGCCGTATAGCCCAAGGGCATGGCTATCGCTAGAGCGAAGCGTAACGCACCGTGGGCTGGTAATTTCATTTCAAGAAATCACCTAAGTGCTCATACCAATTCCCAAGAAAATAATTTTGTTCAACTACCGACTCGCTGGACAGTTAAAGTTTTCCCTTCCCATCGCCAGCGCAAGGGATGGCAAAGTTCACCCACCGGGAAAGGGGCAAGACCCAGCGCCTGCCGGGGAGCAATCGTTGCCAGGGCGATCGCCTCCTCCACCGTGGCCAACCCCCATGCCACCAGATTTTTCACCCCTTGCAGCAGCGGCAGGGTGGTGCCCGACAGCGTTCCATCTGCCAGCCGGGCCGTACCGTTGCAAACCTGGATCTGGCGCGTATCCCAGGGATAGGTTCCATCCGGCAGGCCCAACGGAGCGAGGGCATCGCTCACCAAGAATAGCCCGGAAAGCTGCCCTGTGCTGGCTTTAGAGGAGGCTCCAGCTAAACCTTCCGAACCGCCCCCCCGGCATGTGCGCAGCAGCACATCCAGCATGGTGGGGCAAACATGCACCCCATCGGCAATCACGCCGCAGTAGACCTGGGGATGCACCAGCGCCGCCCCCAACAGCCCCGGCTCCCGGTGATGGAGCGGCGGCATGGCATTAAATGCATGGGTTACCATTGTCGCCCCCTGGGCAAAGGCAGCGGCGGCTTGCTGGGCAGTGGCCTGGGAATGCCCCAGACTCACCGTGATACCGAGCGATCGCAAGTAGGGAATCACCAACCCCGTCTCATCCAGTTCGGGAGCCAGGGTCATGACTTTCACTAGGGAGGCGTAATCCCCCAGAACCTGTTTGACGGTATTGAGGGTGAGGGGCAGCAGGTGTTCAGCGGGGTGGGCACCGCGTTTGGCGGGGTTGAGGCAGGGGCCTTCGAGGTGGACGCCGAGGATTTTGGATTTTGGATTTTGGATTTTGGGTTTTGGATTGGGGGGGTGAGACGTTTGGGTGGCGATCGCGTCCAGGGCCTGGTGTATTTGCGCCACGGAGGTGGTCACCAGGGTAGGGAGGAAGGCGTCAATGCCCTGCTGCCAGAGAAATTCACAGATTTTATCCAGGGTAGGGAGGTGGGCCATGTCCAGGTCGGGGAAGGCCAGCCCCAGGGCACCGTTGATCTGTAGATCGACACCGCCGGGGGAAAGCCAGTCGCCCGCCAGATCCAGGCGTTCTCCCTCGGGAAGGGGGATGGTCATGGGATGGATGGCCTGGAGGGTGCCGTCGGCAGCGAAGTGGAGCTGCTGCCGACCAGCAAGGCCGGGAAGGCGGGCGTTAGTTAGAACAAGGGCGGCGTGGGACATGGCAGGGCACTGGACGCAGGTTCACCCCATAGAATAGCGGCAATGGGCACTTTACTCTTCCTCGTCGGCGGTCGTTTCCCTGCCTGCATCTTCAAGGCCGATTTCTTCAGGGTCGGCCTCATCGGTATCGGATTCTTCGGTGTCGGATTCTTCGGGTTCTTCAGCGTCGGTACTGTCTTCCAGATCGTTCAACCGTTCGTTTACCGGGAAGCGATCGATGAGATAGACGGCGCGATAGACGTTTTGCCGCAGGGAGTCGGCGATGTGGGGCACGTGGGGAAGCTGGGAGAGGAAGTCGAGGGTGCGCCGCAGCACGCGCACAATATCCCCTTCGTCCAGGCTGGTGTGGCTCACCAGGGTCGTCCAGTCAATGCCAAGCGCCCACTGCTCCACAACGCCCGTCACGTCGTACTCCATCCACACGGGCAGGGCAATCTGGTAGCGGCGCTGGAGCTGAAACACCTGTCGCCGCAGGCCCCGCAGGCTGCTGAGGGCCAGTTCCACCTCGGGGGAAGGGTCGTAGCTGCTCCAGGTGTCGGGGCGGGAAATTTCGGTACACAGGGCGGCACAGACGGCGGCCAGATGGTGGGGAGCCAGGTCGTCCAGCTCGCCAGAGGCGATCGCCAGCCCCAGCCAAAGCTCATTGTCCCCCCGAATTGCCGCCGCTATCTGTCCTTTGCGAGTTGGCTGCACCCCATCCAGACAGTCAAAATGGCGCAGCACGGCGATCAGATTCAGAAACTGCTGCCAGTAGTGTTGGGTATGCTCCCCCAGCTTTTCCTGGCGATCGCGCAGTTCTTCCTCAACTTTTTTCAGCCGCCGCAGCTGTTTCAGCATCTGGGTCGGATTGCCCCACTGGTGGGCGGGGTGGCGCGTGAGCGCGGCTTCCAGCTCATCCACCACCCGCATCTGGGTCTGCACCTCCGGGGCGTAAAGAGTGGCGGGGGTGAACTGGGGAATTTTTTGGGCGATCGCCAGGGAGGTTTCATCTCCGAGTCGGGCCTGACCAGGCTTGGGTGGCAGATCGGGGGGCGGTGTCAGGGTGTCGGCCTCCACCAATCGGGGAATTTCGGGAAAGAGTTTCACCACGTTCGCCGTGGTGACCACGTACCAGCCATTGTCCTGGCCCAGGACAACCAGGTAGGGAGATTCTTCAGTGCCCGCCACCTTGGCCACCAGCACCGCTGGCAGCAGCTTGGTATTGGGAATATGCTTGCCCTTGATGCACATGAGGGTGCCGCTGATGGCAAACGGCATGATCAGGGCCAGATCCTCCGCCGCCACCTCCTGGGCCTGCTGCTTCAGATATTTGAGCAGCCGCTGCTCCTCCTTGAGCCGCCCGGCCAGCTTGTCGTACTCCCGCAGCAGGGCTACGTCGGTAACGTGGGCCACCTGGGCCTGGTGGTGGTCGTGTTCGGCTTCTAAGCGGGCGATCGCCGCCTGTTGGGGAGCCAGGTGCAGGGTCGCCAGATACTGCCCAAAGCTGCGCTCAATCAGGCTCCGGGCCTCTTCCAGGGAATGGGTCTGCAGCAGGTTGAGCACCATACCATAGCTGGGGGTAAACTGGCTGATCAGCGGATCAGCATCGGAGGTGGCCAGAAACGCCGCTTCCGATGCTCCCTCGAAGCGGGTTTGCACCGTCACCACGTGGCCCAGCTCATCCATGCCCCGCCGTCCGGCCCGCCCCGCCATTTGCAAAAATTCCGACGCGGTCAGCAGCCGATGGCCCCGATCGGTGCGCTTTGACAGGCTAGAAATCACCGTGGTGCGAGCGGGCATGTTGATCCCCGCCGCCAGGGTTTCGGTGGCAAATACCACTTTGATCAGCCCCTGCTGAAACAGCTCTTCCACCAGCCCTTTCCAGGCGGGCAAAATCCCGGCATGGTGGGCCGCGATGCCGCGATAGAGGGCTTCCACCTGACCGGTACGGGCGGCTTCGGGGTTATGGGCCAGAAAGTCATCAATCTGCCTTTTGAGGGCCGCCGCTTCCACCTCATCCACCAGGGAGAAATGCCCCAGCTCATCCAGCGCCTGGTCGCACCCCCGGCGGCTAAAAATGAAGTAAATGGCAGGCAGCATATCGTACTGCTTGAGCTGGCTGACCACAAAGGCGATGCTGGGGGCTTTGGGCCTGCCCCGCTGTCGACCTTTGCCCTTAAGGCGAGAATTCATGCCCGTGCCCCTGGCATTGAGCAGCGGAAACAGACCACTGGTCTTGCAGAAATGAAACTGTAGGGGCACCGGGCGATAGTCGGAATAGATGCGGTCGGTTGGCCCATGGACCTTATCAATCCAATCAGTGAGCTGCTCACTATTAGCAACGGTGGCGGAGAGGGCAACGAGCTGGATGGTGTGGGGAGCGTAGATGATCGCCTCTTCCCAGACGGTGCCCCGCTGGCGATCGTTCATGTAGTGGCATTCGTCCAGCACCACCGCCTCCACATCCTGAACCGATGTGCCCACCTCACCAATGGGGGTGCCATAGAGCATGTTGCGAAAAATTTCGGTGGTCATCACCAGCACGGGGGCATCCCGGTTCACCGACGTGTCGCCCGTCAGTAGCCCGACCTTATCGCTGCCGAAGCGATCGCGAAAGTCCCGCAGCTTCTGGTTCGACAGCGCCTTCAGCGGCGTCGTGTAGAACACCCGCTTGCCGTGGGCCAGGGCACGGTAGATGGCGTATTCGCCGATCAGGGTTTTCCCCGACCCGGTGGGCGCACATACCACCACCGACCGGCCTTCATTGAGGGCGGCGATCGCCTGTTTCTGGAAATCATCCAGATCAAAGGGAAATAAGGCAGTGAGGTCGAGCGTCGAGATAGGAGAGTCGGTTTGCTGAGCGTTCACGTCGTTCAAGGATGGCAATGCAATAGGGCGATCGTCCGGCTCCATCGGTTGAGGAGGCACGGGTGCGCAGGTCGTGCCTGACTAACCTCCATCATAGGTCGTCGTGCTCAGGCTCTCAGGGAGATGTCTTCAGAAGGGGGCGACTCACCAATAATTTGCCAGACGCCACCAATCGCCGCATCGGAAAACCCCAGACCCATGAGGAGCGATCGCACTTCGCCATAACGCCACCGCTGACCAGGCTGGTAGGGGGCACGTATGGCCCCCAGCACCAACAGCCCCTGAAGGATTTCCCGCTGCAGGGGGGTCAGTTGTGCCTCACTGGAGCACAGGGCATCCAGCGGCATCTGCCGCTTCAGTAAATATTGCGTCAGCAGCGATGGGGATTGCTCGCCGACGAGGGTCGCCGGTTTTCCGCGAGGGTGGCAGCTCCATCCCACGAACACCAGTCCCGCCGCCGCACCCAGGCCGAGTCCCACCAGACTCTTTGAGTTCAAAACTATCCCCCCCTGCCCTGGGCCTGGTCGTGCCTCACAAGCCAAATCATGGAGCGGTGGTGGCGACGCTAGCAGAGCCTGAAACGGTTTAACGCAGATTCCAGTGGGTCGTCCCCCGATACCCAAGAGCCAGCCCACCACCCCTGCCAGCCCCACCACCCACCCAGGGTGAAGACGACGCCTGGACTTAGCCCGTCGATCGCACATAGGCATGAAGCCGATTGTAAAAGCGCTCTGCGCTAAAACTGCGGGGGTCGCGGCGGGTTCCAGAGCGGTCAACGGCCCGGTGGGTGGTGATGCGCTCGTCGGGCACGGGCAGATGGGCCACCAGCCACGCCAGGGACAGGTACTGTTCTTCGGTGTAGCCACTGTGGCTGCTCTGGTTACCTCGTCCGTCGCTGGGGGTTTCCAGGGAAGTGTGATAGGCAAAATTATTGACCGATGGCGGAAATTCCGGGTTCGTTTGGACGGCTTCTGGGCCGTTAGGGCCAGTGAAGACGGAGTTCCCCGCACCAAACGCCCGCATCTGGGGATGTACCAGATGGACGATGGTGCCGTCGCGGCGAATGATGCTGTGGTAGCTGACCTGGTCTTCGTCGCGGGGGTGGTAGGTCTGCATCAGGTTAACGGCGCTGCTGGCGGAGCCGACGGTCTCGTGGATGACCACCAGCAGAGAATTAGAAACCGGTCGGCCATAGATGTCGGTGAGAAACCGGGGGCCGTAGTTGCTGGGATCGGCGGCGGCAATTTCTTCACGGGGCTGATAGGTCGCTCCGGTACTGGTCAGCAGCGGGTGGGGGATCTCCCCATCGGGCTGCTGATCCTTTCCCAGTAGATCGCGCCGATAGCGCCAGTCCACCTGAGCCAGGGGCGCTGGGGCCAGGGTTTGAGTGGTGGCCGGCAGGGGATGGGGGGAGGTCGCAGGGGGCAGGGTACCGATGGATTGCGTCGAAGGCAGCAGGGCGATCGCCAGCGCCACCAGCCCCAGCACAGTTAACCGCCAGGCGGCAGTCCAAAACGCTCGTTTGATCATGCTCGAAGCTCGACTGGTAACAAATGAGCTGAGAAATTAAGTTCAATGGAAATTGACCTATTTTTAACCCACCATTGGGGCCATGAAAAGGGTATCCGTCAAAGGCAAGAATTCCCTAAGAAGTCATTCGGGGCTGGGCGGCGATCGCCAGGGCATATTCGCGAAATCGCTCCAGATCGGCCTGAATGGTGGATTCCACCACCCGTCCCAGGAATAGATTATCCATGATCTTGCCGAGAAATCCAGGGATGGCGTAGGCCACCGTGAGCTTGACCACGCTGCTGCCGCCGCGGTCGTAGAAGCGAATCGCCCCCCGGTTGGGCAGGCCGCTCACCGACTCCCATTGAATAATCTGGTGGGGGATGACTTTGAGAATGCGCGATCGCCAGCTAAACTCCAGCCCCCCCGTGGCCAGCTTCCAGAGCGACAGATCGGGGTTATCGGCCAGCACCTCCACCGAGTCGATCCACTTCATCCACCGGGGCATCTGCTCCAGGTCAGACCAGAGCGACCACGCCAGCTCAATGGGAATGTCTACTTCAACTTGTACGCTGTGCTCTAGCCAATCTGCCATGGTGGGGAACTGAATGAAATTTCTGGCAACGATTCTATCCAATGGGTGGAGACAAATAGCCATTTGCCCCTACGAACCGTCGATCTAGGCTAATTTTTTTCTAAACTGCCTGAGACGAATTAATTCGCGTCCTTTAGTTTAGCGGACAGAATGGCCTTTGCCGCCCGTTGCCCGGAGAGGGTCGCCCCCTCCATGCTGTCGATGTAGTCTTGCTGGGTGTAGCTGCCCGCCAGGAAGAAGTTGGGGATCGGCGTTTTCTGATCGGGGCGATAGGGGTCCATGCCGGGGGCTTCCCGATAAAGGGACTGGGCCAGCTTGACCACACTGTACCAGGTCATCGTCAAATCGCGGGAGGAGGGGAAGAGGTCGTGTACCTGCTGGAGGACGTGCTGGGCGATCGCCTCGTTTGACTGCTTGATAAACGGATCACCGGGCGTCAGCACCACCTGGAGCAGGGATCCCTCCCCTTCCCGGTAGTAATCGCCAGGGCTGGTGAGGGCCAGGTCGGCAAAGCAGGAGAAATCGGCGTCGGCGGTGTAGAGCAGGTTGTCAATACCCGCCGCCCGCTCCACCTGTTTTCTGGCGGCTGGGTCTTGCATTTCCGTTACCCAGCCGTCAAACCGGAGCTGCACCGTGGCCACGGGCACCGTATCCAGTTTGTAAATGTTGTCAAATTCGGGCCATTTGCGCCACGCCTCCGGCAGCAGTCGCTGGGTTCCCGGCACATCGCAGGCGCAGACGTAGACATCGGCGGTGATGGTTTCCTGGCGATCGCCCTCGGCCACCACCAGCCCCGTCACCCGGACTTCCCCATCCTGCTCGGTAAACTGCACCTGGCGCACCTGCCGCCGCGTGTAGATCTGGGTTTGACGAGCCGCCAGGTAATCCAGAATCGGCTTGTGCAGGTATTCGTAGGGGGAACCCTCCAGCATCCGCAGCACCGACGCCTCTGTGCGGGCGGCAAAGAGCTGGAAGATGGTGAGCATGCAGCGGGCGGAAATATTCTCGGTGTCGATGAAGCCCAGGGCATAGGCGATGGGGTTCCACATGCGCTTGAGGCTGCCGTTAGAGCCACCGTGGCTGCGGAACCAGTCGGCAAAGCTGATGCGGTCGAGGGCACGAATGGTTTTCATCGCTCCATCAAAATCCACCAGGCCCCGCACAATGGGGCTGGTGCCCAGGGCAAGGGAGTTTTGCAGCTTGTCTTGCAGGGAAAGCTGGGAGGTGGTGAAGAAGGCTTTCAAACCGTTGAAGGGTGCCCCGGTGAAGAACCGAAAGTCCAGTGCCCCGGTTTGCCCGCCCCGGTTGATGAAGGTGTGGACGTGGTCCTTTAACCGTAAATTCTGAATCGCCCCCACCTTTTCCATTAGGGCAAACAGGTGGTAGTAGCAGCCGAAGAAGACGTGCAGCCCCATTTCGATGTGGTTGCCGTCGGCGTCTACCCAACTGCCCACCTTGCCGCCCACGAAGGGGCGCGACTCAAAAATTTCGACTTCGCATCCGGCGTCTGCCAGTTCCACAGCGGTTGACAGCCCCGCCAGCCCTGCACCGATAATTGCCACTCGCATTCCAGGTTTCCCGCTTAGAATTCTTTACAGATTGTAATGACTTATTTTAATGGGAATGGGGCCAGAGGCGATCGCCCCCATCCGGTCATTCCCAAATTACTTCAGCTTGGCTACTTCAGCTTGGCGCGGCGCTTGGAAGTGCGAGATTTGCGCGATCGCACCGCTGCTCCGTTTTTCTCTGGGGTTGTTCGTGCCGGGGTCGCCTCCACATTGCCCACCACCGGAATCGTAAAGTGGAACTGGCTGCCCTGGCCCCGCCCCGCCGACTCGGCCCAGATTTGCCCACCCAAATGGCGAATCACCTGCCGACAGATGGCCAGCCCCAGCCCCGTGCCCCCAGCGGTGCGCCGCAGCGCCCCTTCCTCCTGGTAGAAGCGATCGAAAACGGCCTCCAGCCGATTGGGTTCAATGCCGCGTCCCGTGTCGGTAATGGTCACCTCCAGCATCCCCTGGCCGTTGCGGTGGGCCTCCAGCTTCACTTCTCCCTCCGGCTCGGTAAACTTGCAGGCGTTGTCCAGCAGCTTGGAGAGCACCTCCACCAGCCACTCGCCATCGGCCCGCACCAGGGGCAGGCCATCGGGCACCTGCATTTTGATAATCGGCAGGCTGTCCTGGCGCTGCCGGGTGCGGATGCTACTCAGGGCCAGATCCATACACTCTTCCAAAGAGAGGGCCTCCAGATGCCACTCCACCCGTCCGCTCTCCAGTTGGGAAAGGGTCAGGAAATCCTGCACCAGCTTGCGCAGTCGCTCGGCATCGTCCAGAGCCGTACTCAGCATCACCTGGCGCAGCTCCAGGGGCATATCCGGCTCGCTGGCGAGGCTTTCTAAACACACCTGAATGGTGGACAGGGGGGTACGCAGCTCGTGGCCGGTGATGGCAATCAGGTTGCTGCGGGTGCGCTCCAGCGCCTCAAGCTGCTGATTCAGGGTTTCTAAATTGGCGTAGGCGTCGGCCTGGATGAGGGCAACGCCGAGCTGGACGGCGATCGCCTCCACCATTTCAATTTCTTCGGTTTCCCAACTGCGGGGTTTTTTGCCACAGCCGTGCAGCTCGACCATACCAATGAGCTGGCCCTGATGCAGAATCGGCACCATCAGCCATGAGCGGATGTGGAGACGGTTAATCAGCGGCTGGAGCGGGGTGAGGTCAAAGTCGGGGGCATTGCGGGTGTCGGCAATGGCGATCGCCTCGCGGCCCTGGGCGATCGCCTGAAAGAGGGGATTGGGCTTCAGAGGCAGAGTTTCTCCCACGGTGGAGGTGAGGGACGGGCTGACCAAAAATTCGTGGTCAATGGTGGCCGACTCGTCGCGGGGGCGGCAGGGGTAGATGAGGCAGCGACAGACCCCCATCGTCTGCCCCAGTTCCTGAACCGCCACTGAGAAGATGTGATCCGGGTCGAGGGACTGGCGAATCGCCGAAGTCATCAGGTTCACCAGCCGCTCCCGCCGCTCCTGGGCTGCCATAGAGCGATAGGCTTTCAGCAGCTTGTACTGTCCCGCCTGGAGATAGGTCATCAGCCGATGGGCAAAGGGGTCGGGGTCAATTTCGCCTATCGGCAGCGCATCGCCGGTGGTGCGGGGGGCGAGGTGGCTGGTGCGGACAGCGTTGACCTTATCGACCAGCTCCGGGCGATAGGCCAGAATGCGATCCAGCATGATATCGGCGGCCTGGGCGCAAACGTGGCGATCGAACGTCCAGACCCCCTCAAAGCGGCGCACATGATCCACCGGCAGGGTCGACCCCGGCAGAAACTCGTCTTCGGAGTGATGGATAGCGAGATTCGTTGTCGACGGATGAACGGTCGATGGGCAATCTGCAGGCTGGCTCTCTCCAGATGCCTCCTCGGCAATAGCGATGTCGGGATCGACGGCCTGACGCTCTCGGCAGACCAAACAGGTGGAATACTGGGCACTGATGACGATTAAATGCCACTCGTGGCAGAGGGCGTCATCCAGGTCAAAGGCAATGCGCTCGTAGTCGCCTGATCCGCTTTTGAAGCTGGTTTCAGGGGCCGCCAGCACATAGACCTGGGAGGTGCGCTCGGCGATCCGCCGGTAGCGCTGGGCCTCTTGCTGGTAAAACCGCTCCCGCTGGAAGTTGGCAATTACCAGGGGGTGACCCGGAGCCGCCAGCACCTGGTCTTCAATGGCGTGGGACAGCGCCGTCAGGGAGGACTTGAAGTACATCTGGGGCCGCAGGGCTGGCAACCGCTGAAGTAATTCGTCCAACACTGAAGTGGGTATGCTCATTGATCGCATTGAATCAGTCATTCAGGATCAGCCACTGAGGAACCATCCGCTAACTGGCTAGCGTGGGGGGCAGTTGTCCCAGATTAATGAGTTCGCGTTAAGTCGCGATGGGTTTGACTGGGGCAGCGATAGTCGGACGAAGCGGCCTGAAGCTCCGGAAATGAACCGATAACAGCAGGCGGCCACTCCAGTTGTCGCTGGATCTACGGAGTCCTGGATCTACTATATATTGTGAAGGCTCCGCCCATGACCTTCCTATTCTGAATCAACGTACAGAAAAGGCATCGCTGAAGCGGCGAGTGATCGGCTCTAGCAGAAATGTCAGGACTGACTTCTGCCGCGTGACAATCTCACCCGTGGCCGCCATCCCCGGCACCAGTTCAACGGTTTGGTTGCCCACCACCATTTCGGCTTGCGCTAGCTGAATTTGGGTGAGAAACACCGGCCCCAGGTTTTCATCCACCACCGCATTGGGGCTGATTTGGGCAACGGTGCCATCAATGGTGCCAAACTCCTGGAAGGGGAAGGTGGCGACTTTCACCTTGGCCCGCATCCCCTCGCGAACGAAGCCGATATCGCGGTTGAGCACCTTCACCTCCAACAGCAGGGTTTCATCCCCTGGCAGGATAGAGAGCAGTTCTTCCCCTGGTTCAATGGTCTTCTCCGCCAGGGTGGCCTGGACGTTGTAAATGCGTCCAGCAATGGGGGCGGTGATGGTTTGCCCCTCGGTGCGAATGGTGGCCTGGTTGAGCTGTCCCTCCAGGTTGGCCAGTTCTTCCTGGCGCTGGCTGAGCTGGGTGAGAATTTCGCTGCGCCGCTCGGATGCGAGGCGATCGCTCTGTTTCTGGGCCGCCTCAAACGCCTGCTCCGCCTGCCGAATGGCCTGCTGCTGCACGCTAATCTGCTGCTGGAGCGATTCCACCCGATCTTCGGCTTCCGTGACCCGATCCCGGGCCTCCAGGTAGTCAAACCGGGGGATGGCCCCGTCCACCAGGCCGCGCAGGCTTTCTTCGCGATCGCGGGCGTTAACCAACAGTTCCTGAGCGTTGGGCACACTGGCCTGGAGACGATTCAGTTCGGCCCGTGCTTCGCTGACCGCCGCCGCCAGCCGCCCCGCCTCGGCCTGGGCCGCCGCCTGCCGGGTATCAAACTCCTGTAGGCGGGCTGCCAGCAGCTCATCCTGCCTAGCCGTTCCGGTGGTGGTGGTGCCGTTCAGTTCCGCCTCGTAGCGGGCGATGTCCTGGCGGATCAGGGCCGCCGAATCCTGCAGCCGATCTACCTCCGCCTGGTTGAGTTTGGGGTCTTGCACAATCAGCACATCCCCCTTTTCCACCACATCCCCTTCGCGGACTAGAATTTCGTCAATCACGCCCCCCTCCAGCGCCCGCACCGGACGCACCTGGGCCGAGGGAATCAGTTCACCATTGGCCACCGCCACCTCGTCAATTTTGCTGAAATAGGCCCAGGTGAGGGTGCTAAAAATCACCATGCTGATGCTGCCCGCCAGCAGGCGCGTGTAGAGCGGGGGAAGCTGGCGCACGGCTTTGCCCAGTTCGTAGGAGAGGTAATCCTCCGGGTTAACAAACTGCTGGCGCGTCTGACGGGCACGGGCGGGGGTGGTGTTGCGGGTGGTGGTCATGGGCAAACGAAACGGTAGAGGGGCTGGGCTGGGAGTCGGGGCGGTGGGGCTACAGGAGCGGTCAATTTTCAGTTTGCCCGCATTGCAGGGGGGCGATCGCCATTCGTTGCGATTCGTTGCGGTTCGCCAGGTTCATCTACTATTTTGCCCAAGGAGGATGGCGTTTGGGGAGTGGGCCTGTGGGGCTGTTTCAACCGTCTCCCGAGGGGCGATCGCGCACCACCAGCACGATAAACACCACCAGGGTGAGCACCGTTGAACCGCCCAGGGCGATGAGAATTTGCTGCCAGCCCAGATGTTCCATAGGTTCAGACGTCTCCTGTGCAGAACTTGGGAGCTTTTTGGGTATCCATTGTGGGTATCCATTGTGGGTATCCATTGAAGATGGGAAATCCTGGTTGGATAGGGATCTAGAATCCAGGAGTCAGAATTCAGGAGTCAGAATTCAGGAGGGAGCTGACTTCTGGCTCCTGACTCCTGAATTCTATGCTTAGGAGAGCGCCCCGCCTTGCGTTGATAACCTGCCTTGCAGATTTTTAGACAATTGTAGGACAGCGGCAGCGGTTCCCGCCCTGAGACAAAAAACCCTCCCGACGCCAAGCGCCGAGAGGGAAGAATCAGGGTGCATCTACCATTCCTTTCTTCGCACTGGGCAGGCTTCATCCGGACAACTGAACATAAGGGGATAGCAATTTGCCCAATTTCCTTCGCAAGACGCTCCTGGTTCGCTTCTGGGGGGGCATTTGGTCTGTTATTTGACCCTTAATCTCTCCCTGGGGTCATGTCAGGCGATCGCCCTCTGGGCGAAAGTACACGAGAGCTTTACGCAATTTGGCGTTTCTGACAGTTTTGACATGATCCGACGAATATTGACCCTCAAAGGCTGGAGACGATGGCTGATGCGGGGTGTTTGGGGGGCGATCGCCCTGATGTTCACCCTCAGCCTCTCCGCTGGCCTGGGGCACCAACCCTCCGCTGCCCTGGCGCATCCGCCCGTGCTGCTCCAGCTTCCGAACCTATCGGGGGGTTCCTCGTCCTCGTCGTCGGACTCCTCAGCGGTGGGGTGGATTTCCCTGGATGGCCGCCAGGTATTTCAGGTCGCCGCCCCCCAATCCACTTTGAGCGAGCGGCAGCAGCGCATTGAGGAAAACCTCACCCAGATCCGGGATGCCTACCTCCAGAGCAACAATCCCAACCTCAATATCGTGGTCAACCAGTCGGGCGGCAATAACCTGCCCAGCCTCTACGTCAACGACACCTATCTGATGACCATCACCGAGCGGGATGCCCAGATGCAGGGCACCGTCCCCTGGGCACTGTCGCGGGATCTGGAGGAAACTCTGCGGCAGGCATTGGAGCGATCGCGCCAGCATCGCCAGCCGGAATATCTCCGGCGGCAGGGCATTCGGGCGGGAATTGTGCTGCTGGTGGCGATCGCCATTGTCTGGGCCTTGGGCCACTGGCGCGAACGGCCCCTGCGTTGGGGAATGCGGGCACTCAGCGCTACTCCCCGACTCGACTCTCTGAGTGAGGAGCAGCGCCGTAACCTGCGGGATATGCAGCTCCGGCTCATCCCCATCGTGCAGGGGTTAATTCTGGCGGGGGTGGTAATCTGGAGCATCGGGCTGTTTCCCCAGACGCGGGCGCTCCAAAATACCCTGATTCCCATCCTCAAAATCCCCACGATCATCCTGCTGGTCATCATCATTGCCTATGTGGGCATCCGCATCAGCTACGTCTTGATCGATCGCTTTGTATCGGGCCTCACGACCCGCGAAGGTTACGACGGCGACTCCCGCCGCCTGCGCCTGCGCATCTCCACCATTTCCAGCGTGGTGAAAAATATCGCCAATTTTGTGTGGATTGGCATTGGCATTTTCGTCGCTCTGGCGATCGCAGGTATTAATTTTGGCTTCCTGCTGGCCAGCTTTGGTCTCCTCGGTCTGGCCCTTTCCCTGGCGACCCAAAACCTTCTGGAGGGGGCGTTCAAGGGATTTTTTATCATTCTGGAAGATCAGTACGCCATCGGGGACGTGGTGCAGATCGACGACGATGCCGGACTGGTGGAGAAAATGAACCTGCGCATTACCCAGCTACGCGATGCGGGGGGACGGCTGATCACCATTCCCATGAGCGATGTGACGCGGGTGGCTAACTACTCCCTCCACTGGTCGCGGGCAGATCTGAAAATTCCCGTCCACTACAATGCCGATATTGAGAACATGCTCGACCTGACGCGGCAGGTGGGTCAGGAACTCCAACAAGACCCCGATTGGCAGGAACTCATTCTGGAAGAGCCGAAGGTGCTGGGTGTGGATGACTTTGGCGACAGCTCCATCACTATCCGGGTGTGGATTAAGACCCAGCCAATGAAGCAGTGGGACGTGGCACGGGAGTATCGCCGACGGTTTAAGCTGGCTCTGCGGGACACCGACACCGAAATTCCCTTTCCCCAGCGGGATGTCTGGCTCCATGCCGCCGATGGGCTTAAGCTCAATCTGGAGGGCCAGTTGGATCAGCGGTCGATTCAAAACGGGGGCGATCGCGACCCCAATGGTTCTACTCACCGCCAGCCAACGGCCAAGACGGATCGCCAGCCCCGCAATGTGGCCGATGGAGATGAGGGTGAGCCGGATTCTTGAGGGACTTTCTCGAAAAGGTTCCATGGTTTGTCCAGTGAGCGATATGCTGAATTATCCGCTCTGTCTGGATACGGGATGAACCTTGTTAGGAATCACCTAAACTGTCGCTAATCATCAGGAGGCTGCGCGATGGCAAGGACTCAGAAGTCTGAAAATGTGCCCAAGGGGATGCAGGACAAATTTGACCAGATCACGGCGTTGACGGATAAATTTGCGGCGCAGCATCTCAATGGGGAGTATGCCCAATTGATTCGCTACGTGACGGCGGCGCTGTGCCGTAAGCGTCCCTCCCCTCTGGAGAAAGGGCAGGCGAAGACCTGGGCCTGCGGCATTACCCATGCCGTTGGCATGGTCAACTTTCTCTTCGACTCATCCCAGAAGCCTCACATCAGCGCGTCGGATCTCTATCAGGAGTTTGGCGTCAGCGGCAGTACGGGGCAATCCAAGTCCAAGCAGGTACGGGATGTACTTAAGATGGGGCAGTTTGACCCCAACTGGTGCCTGCCCAGCAAGCTGGAGGACAATCCGCTGGTGTGGATGATTTCGTTTAACGGCATGATCATTGATGTGCGATCGGCTCCCCGGCCCATCCAGGAAGTGGCCCTCGCCAAGGGTCTGATTCCCTATATCCCTGGTGAAAGGCCGGGGGATGAGGAGCCAGAGGATGAGGAGTTCGCTGATGAGGCAGGAGAACTGGGTGGCGATCGCCCCGCCCCTGCCGCTGGCCTTACCCCAGACGCCCTCTACACCCTGACGGTGTACCTGCTGGATGGGCCGTTGACCGAGGCATTTGTTGAGAAGAATCCAGTGGTCTCGCGCACCATTGAAATCAAGGGCAGCAATACCCTGGAAGACCTGCATCGCGCCATCTTCAAAGCCTTTGACCGGGAAGAGGAGCACATGTATGAGTTCCAGGTGGGGGGGAGTGGTCCCCAAGACCCCAATGCGCGGCGCTATGTACTGCCCCTGGCGATGGAAGACGACTTCGGCAGCAAACCAGCGGGGGACGTGACCCAAACCACCATCCACGACGTGGGCTTGGCCGTTGAAGAACCCTTTGGCTACTGGTTCGACTTTGGGGACGACTGGTGGCACCAGGTAACGGTGATGGCGATCGCCGAAAAGGCCCCCAAAGGCAAGTACCCCAAAATCACCAGCCGCGAGGGAGCCAGCCCCCCCCAATACCCCGACTGGGACGAAGAATAATCCCGTAGGGTGGGCACGGCCCGCCTGCCCTAACCAAAGAGGGCTAAGGTGATTTCTAGGATGAAACTACCAGTCCACGGTGCGTTACGCTTCGCTTTAGCGATAGCCATGCCCTTGGGCTATACGGCACCCTACAGGCGGTATGGTCTTTCCTGGAAATCGACTAAACCGCTGCCATCTCCACGTAGGGCACCCGGCCATCCAACCCCCGCACCGCCGCTTCTCCCTCCGGGTAGTAAACGATGAAGAGCTGCCCCGCCGATTCAATGCGCCGATATTCCGTCAGCACCGCCGCCAGCGGATCGGCTTCGTGGAGTCCAGCAATAAAGTAATGCCAGCGACCCAGGCGGCGATCGCCATAAACCTGTCGCAGCAAATAGCGAAAGATGTCTGGGTCGTCGTGGGCGATCGCCACAAAGGCCAGATAAAAGTAGGGGATGGCCGTTCCCGGATCGGGCAGGGGCTTGAGGGGGGTGATGGTCGCCAGGAGGTTGTAGAGCGATCGCCCCTGGGCCAGGGGTGGAGCGTAGCGCTCGATATAGGTCTGGCGGATCCGGTGCTGATCCCAGGCGGCGACGACTCCCACCAGTTCATTGTTGCGGATGGCCAGGTAAAAGTCCTGGGGCGTCAGTCCCGCCAGTCGGGGGGTGCCAAAATCCGCCAGGGTGTAGCAGGGGGCGAGTTGTTTCTGGGACTGGCAGCGATTCACGAAGGCCAGGATAGCGGGCAGTCGGGTCATGGTGCCCCGCTCCAGGGTGACGCCGGGAAGCCGAATCGGTGGTTTGGGCAGGTCTAAATGAATAGCGGGGGTGAGGATGCGGCCTGCCGCCTGGTACTGGGGCAGTCCTGCCCGTCCTCCCACCAGCGACCCCAGAGCCGCCTGATTTCCCTCCAGAATAATGGAGTAGTAAAAGGGCACCGGGTCCTGCTCGTGGAGCGATCGCAGCAGCCGGTAGCCCCGCGCCAGCAGGGAGCCGCGCCGATAGTCGGGGTGGCCCCGCAGATCCGCCAGGTACCCCAGCCGGGTTGCTTGACCGTTGACCCAGGCGGTTTTGAGGGCACGACTGCCCAGGCCAATGATTTCTCCAGTGGCGCGATCCACACATTTGATTACCTGGACGCGATCGCCCTGCAAGTGGCATCCGGCAAAGTAGCTGGGTTCCCGCCGAAAGCTAACGGACACCCTGCCCTCCAGCCAGTCTGACGCCATGCGGTGGCGCAGTTGGGCATCATCGGCGGCGGTGGCCAGGGCAAACTCGAAGCGGCTCATGGGGGTTGGGGAATCAAGCCTCCAGGGACTCCAGAACGCGGTTGAGGTTTTCCAGGCTGCTCTGGAGGAGCTGGAGCTGATAGGTCTGGGGCGTGACGGTTGGTGCGGAAGTCGTCAGCTTGGGCAGGGGGAAGCGAATCACCGGGTTGGCGGCAATCACGTAGTTCTCCAGCGCCTTGAAGCCAGCGGCGCTGAACTGGCTCAGGTAGTCGCGGGCGGCCACTTCGTAGAGCCGCTCCAGGGTTTCGCTGGACGGCGGGACGGGGTTACTGCGGGGATTGTCCAACTGGTTGAGCAGGTAGCTGGTGCCGCCGAACACCGCTGCGCCCAAAGGCCCGCCTAACACCCAGCCCAGGCCCGTGGCGATCGCCACCGGAGCCGCATCACCGGGATTGGGCAGGTTCGCCCCCTGGCCCGTTGTAGAGGTGGGGTCAGGGATGGGCACCGTGGGTTCTGGCGGAAAGGCCAGCCACAGATCCACCGGGCGGGGGCAGTTGAAAAATTCGCAGGCTTTATATACCCAGCCCACCACGGCCCGCTGCCGGTTCTTCCAGGCAGGGCGCAGGGTCATCTCCTCCCAGGTTTTGAAGTCAAACCGCCGCAGCGCCCCCGCCGCCTCTGTCCGATAGGCGGTGAGGAGGTTGGGCAGGGCCAGCCAGCTTTCCAGCTCGGCCATACTTTTATCGAACCCTTGCTGAATCAGGGTTTGGGCCTTTTGCAGAATCTCGATCTTCTGGCGATCGCGCCCCTGCCCCAAATCCGCCACGGCCCGACCCACCACCTGAATCTGGGCCTCTAGCGCCCGCTTTACCTGGGGGGCGATCGCCAGGGCTCGGGGCAGGCGAGTGGCGAACAGGTGCGATCGCTGATGCTCCACAATGCGTAGTAAAGCAGCCTCCAGATCGGGTAGCCCGGTGGTCTGGGCCGCTGCCCCGTCCCCCTTGAGGCGAGCCCGCAAAGCAGGCAGGGCATCCACCCGGTAGAGGTTGCTCACCCCCGCTGGCAGGGCCGCCCGAAAGCTTTCGGCCACAAACCGCATACGGCGGCTGACTTCCTGCTGCTCCTCCGGCCCCAGCAGGTTCAAAAAATTCACCACAAAGACAATGGTTTCAATGCCCCGGTCCGTGAGCCAGTCCCGCAGGTGCTCCCGCTCCGCCAGGGTCATCAGCTTGCGCCCGTCCAGCACCTGCACCACCAGGTCGGCGGTGAGCAACTGTTCCCGCACCAGGGCTTCCTGGGCGTCCCGGTCGTCGGTTCCCGGCAGATCCAGCAGCTCGATGCCCCGCTGAAGCAGGGGATGGGGGCAGGTCACCTCCACCGAAGCCACATCCTCCCGCATCCGCCGATCGTCGTCGAGGACCGCGAAGGATTTCAGCACCTCAGTCCCCGGCTTGCAGACCTCACTGCCGTCCATCAGGGTAATGCGAGTGGTCAACTCTGGCCCATAGCCCACGCGGATCGCTGCCCCTGTGGTGGGAATCAGGTCGATGGGCAGAGCCTTCTCCCCCAGCATGGCGTTGAGCAGGGTGGACTTGCCGTAGTTGAACGGGCCGAAAACGGCAATGCGGAACTCTGGGCTAACGAGGCGATCGCACACAAACCCCACCTCCCGCCGCAGCCGCTTCACTTGAGGGTCGAGGCTGGAGTCAAGGGAGCCAACGGCACTGCGCAAGCTATTAACGATCTCGTGATGCTGAGCCGACACGTCCATCCTGAAGACCTGAAACGGAGTTGACGCGAGTCTCAGTCCACCATAGCAAGAGAAATCGAGGGTGGCCAAGGTTGAGTGAATGGGTGATTGGATGGATGGGTAATTAGGTGGATAGGGGACTCATCTACTCATTCACCCACCAACCCATCTACCCACCAACCCACCAACCCATCTACCCTAAATCCCCGATCCATCCAGAAATTGCTCAATAGTCTTATCCTGAAGGCGGCATTGAGCGCTGCTGCGCAGTCCGGCAGAGTAAGAGGCTTCGAAATCGGCACAGGCTTTCTGAGATGCGGTGGCCATGGCGTGCACCTCAGCCCGCTGGTCGGCCTGCTGCTGCCGCAGAGACAGTACTTCCTGCTCCAGCGCTTCGATCCGATCCACCAGCACGCGAATTACCTGAGCCTCAGAGTCGGGCAGGCGACCGTGCTCCAGCGGCTCGACCCGCTCCCCAGAGCGATAGACAATGCGACCGGGAACCCCCACCACCGTGCAGTCGGATGGGACATCTCGCAGCACCACCGACCCCGCACCAATGCGTACATCGTTGCCGATGGCGATATTCCCCAGCACCTTGGCTCCGGCTCCAACGACGACATTATGGCCAAGGGTGGGGTGGCGCTTGCCGCTTTCCTTGCCGGTACCGCCCAGGGTGACGCCCTGGTAGATGAGGCAATAGTCGCCAAGGATGGCGGTTTCGCCAATGACAACGCCCATACCGTGGTCAATGAAAACGCCCCGGCCAATGGTGGCACCGGGATGGATCTCAATGCCAGTTAGAAAGCGGGAAACGTGGGATACCAGGCGAGGCAGAAAAGGGAGCTTGAGCAAATACAGCGCATGGGCAAAGCGATGGAACATCAGGGCCTGCAGCCCCGGATAGCAGATCAGGACTTCCAGCCAGTTGCGGGCGGCAGGGTCCCGCTCAAAGATGATGCGGAAGTCGGTAACGAGAGTAGACAGCACGATAAATTATCCCCGCTTTGCAGAAGAGACCAGATACTATGTTAACGTTTGCGGCGTATCTCAAACGGTATGACCGTTCGCGGTGCGCCTTATGGTATGAGCGCTCACGGCGTGCCCTGAACCGACAGCGTATAGTCGTAGCGAACCCCGGCGTCGAAAGCGCCGACCCAGACTTTGTATTCTCCCGGTTGCCAGTTCTGACTGCGGATGCTGGCGTCTGGATTACTGCCCGTATCGTCGCCACACTGGATAGTGCGAGCGTTGGGGCCTTGCACCAGCAAAGTGGTGTCGCCCCCGTTGCTATCGACGCGCAGGGAGAGGGTGGCGATCGCCTCCGACAGCACCAGCACATGATCCGGCTCAGACTCAGCAAAACCAACGCAAAGGGTGCCACTTTGATCCTGGGGGGCGATCGCCGATAACGGCATGGAACCCTGGGTATATCCCCGCACCGATGCAGGAGAGCTACCGGGAGATAGGGAAATCGTACCAAAGTTAGACGCCGACTGAGCCACCAGGGGTGAAAAGCCCCAACTCACCAACCCTCCAGCTACCAGGCCACCCACTGTTAGCGCTGAAATCCGCTTATTCCAAAAACGAAGCCACGTTGCAACCATATTCCCTCCTCACAGCAAAAACGTACCCTACGCGATTGAAATCGCCATATTCCATTCTTCGTCCGGGAACCCCCGCTGATCAGAGTCAATCAATTAAAGTTTACGCGTCTTTCCATGCAGAATCATTAAAAGAAGCTGGGTCTAACCTTAGTAGAGTCCTGGATAAAACCGGTTCCACCCCCACTCACTTGTATAGGGAAAGGAGCAGGTCCAGAGAAGACTTCCCGCTCCCCACAAAAATCCCAAATCTAAAATTCACCTACCCGGTGGAATCCGCCGCATGAGGTGCGATCGCGCCAGCACACCAGTAAAATAGTCGGGCTATCAACTCATCTGTTACCCATTAGCAGCCAGGATCATCCCCCGGCTTCAGGAGAACTCAGCATGGCCACCATCAACGGCACCAATCTCGCAGATCGGATCAACGGCACCTCACAGGACGATATCATCAATGGCTTTGGCGGGGATGACGATATTTCCGCCGGATCGGGGGACGACGGCGTCTCCGGCGGTTCAGGCGATGACGAGATCGAAGGGGATGATGGCGACGACCGGCTGTTTGGCAGTCGCGGCGATGATGAGATTGACGGCGATGATGGCGACGACCTGCTGGATGGTGGCTCCGGAGACGATGAGCTGGCTGGCGGCGATGACG